>CAJGCT010000027.1 GCA_904501985.1 uncultured Clostridia bacterium | reverse complement strand
GGCGACGGCATGATACGAAGGCGTACCGACGGACGCTGGGAAGGCCGCATAGTAGCCGGACACACTTCTGACGGCAAGCCGATATACAGATCGGTCCTCGCGAATACGCAGAGCGAGCTGATGCCGAAGCTGAACGCGCTCAAAGAAACCTATGCAGGCGTGGAGCTGACCGAGGACAGCCGCATGACGCTCGGCGAGTGGCTCGACAAGTGGCTGACGGAGTATGTGACATTCACGGTCAGGGAATCAACGCTGGAATCTTACCACGATCTCGCAAACAATCAAATCAAGCGCTTCATGGGGGACAAGCAACTGTCGGCTCTCAAAACCGTTGATGTACAGAAGCTCTACAATAAAATCAAAAACGAGGGCAGAGTGCGTGAGCATCCCGTGCTCGGACATATGCTATCCGACAGCATGGTACGCAAGGTGCATATGGTGTTACATCAGGCGTTAGACGTGGCGGTTCGGGAACACCTGATACCGAACAATCCCACAAATGGCACGACGATTCCAAAATGCAACTATGCAGAAAAGCAGATACTCTGCGACGATCAGCTTGATCTATTTCTAGAAGCTATCAAGGAAGAAAAATACTGGCACGACTTCTTCTACGCAGAGATAATGACCGGACTGCGCCGCGGTGAAATATGCGGACTAAAATGGAGCGACCTCGATGTTAATACCGGCAAACTTCGTGTACAGAGATCGGTGTCGATTAAGAAAGGCGGTGGAGTAAACATCGGAGAAACCAAGACAGACAAAGGTGTACGGTCGATTACATTACCGCAGAGTGTAATCGAGATGCTTCGCACACGGCAGAAGGTAGCGATAAGCGAATGGATATTTCCGAATTTACTTCACCCAGAACTGCCAATCAGTCCTGCCGCGGCATATCGAAAGCTGAAAGCGATTCTGAAACGTGCCGAGCTTCCGATGATACGCTTCCATGACCTGCGTCATACTTTCGCAACCCACGCAATGCAAGGCGGCGTTGATGCAAAAACACTCTCAGGCATACTCGGTCACACCAATGCAAGCTTTACGCTTGATACTTACACGCATGTAACCGCTGACATGCAAAAGAACGCTTCTGATGTGGTAAGCAATATGATGAAAAATATTATGATACGATAAGGGGTGATAAACCATAGCAAAAAGAAAAAATGGTGAGGGAAGTATATTCCTTCGCAAAGATGGTCGCTGGGAAGGCCGCGTAGTTGTCGGATATAGTGATAACGGCTACCCGAAAACAAAAAACGTCTTGGCAAGCACCAAGACGGAGTGTACGGAGAAGCTAACAACACTCAAAGAGGAGTGCGGTAGGTCAAATGACAAACTCAAAGCGGATATGCCATTTGGAGATTGGATAGACTTCTGGTATCAAAACTTCTGCAAGCTGACGGTAAAACCTAAAACACAAGCGTGTTATGAAAACAGAATATATACGCACATAATTCCGGGCATCGGAAAAATAACGCTAAACAAGCTTACACAGAACGACCTGCAACAGTTTTACGCAAAATTGAAGAAGTCAGGACGAAAGCGGCTAACCGAAAAATATGGTGAGGGATTGTCTGACCGCATGGTGCGTTCATGCCACACCACTTGCCGAGCTGCACTCGAAAAGGCTGTTGCCGAGGGACTGATTACAGTAAATCCTGCAAACGGATGCAAACTACCGCCTAAGAAGTCAAAAGGAATGCAGGTGCTAACGCAGGCAGAAATTATGAGGTTCCTCATACAAGCAAATGCTGAAGGATACTATGAGCTATTCCTGCTCGAGTTGACCACCGGAATGCGCCGAGGTGAGATACTTGGGCTTAAGTGGAGTGATCTCAATATGCAGACGGGCGATCTTCACATCTCACGGCAAGTCGTAAAGGTGAAAGGCAAAACCACGGTATCAACGCTAAAGACGAAGTCTTCGATACGGACGATACGCTTGGCGAAGGAAATGGTAGAACTGCTTGCGAAGATGAAGGAAGCAACACAAAGCGAGTGGATGTTTCCCTCACCGGTTAAAGAAGATGCGCCGAGAGATCCATCGGCGGTGTACCGTAGGTTTCAGCTGATACTCGAGCGTGCTAACTGCAAGAAGGTGCGATTCCACGACCTTCGCCATACCTTCGCTACTATGGCGATCGAGAACGGTATGGATGTCAAGACGCTCTCGGCTATGATCGGCCATGTTAGCGCGGAAACGACGCTCGACATCTACAGCCACATCACAGACACTATGCAGCAGCAAGCGGCGGTGAAGATCGACCGCGAGATCGGCGGTACAGACGCGGAGATGGCGGATATGAGCGAGAGCAAGGCTAGTGCCGATGAATCACAAAAAAACGCCACAGAGGCGGAATTTGAGCCTTACACGGGCAAGATACGCAAGCCCGGTACTGGATGCATATCAATGATAAACGAGCATCTATACGAGGGGCGGTATTCACCGAAAGTGAATGGCAAACGGAAGGCGAGAAATGTCTATGCCAACACGCGCGAGGAATGTGAGGAGAAGTTAGCCGAGTTGATACGGGAGATGAAAGCGGAGATTGCGGAGATGAAAAAAGCGGCGACTGCGTGAAAAGAGAAGGGCGACCAGTGAGGTCGCCCTTCAAATTTTGAGTCGGGAAAAACAAAGAAGAAGTGGATTGACAGTTAGGTGAGCATCTTTGCCAAACATTCTTTTTGTTTGTTGCTAATAATACCATTTGTTGAAAGCATATTTAGAAGCGAACGAGCTTCACGGTTTAGATTAAGTTCTTTGTATTTTGATATGATTATTTCTATCTTTTTAACATCAACAACACCAAGAAAAGTTAAAATAGACTCTATAAGTTTAGATGTCTTTTCCTTGTTTATGTCGAAAAATACTAAAATTTTTTCTAAGTCGAGATGAATTGAATGCTTTTTCAAATATTTTTCAGTGATATCAATATACATATCTAATGTGGTTTCAGTAGGATCTGTAATATCATCAATTGAATTCATTATTAAACTTGCAAATCCGGTTGCTTTTTCGATACTATAGTGTGATTTAATGTACTCCCAACAAGGAACCAAATAAGAATCAAAATTAAAGTTCTCTTTTTCTGCCCATGTGGATAGGGAGTGGAGATAGTGACTAAGGAATTCTGAGTCTGCAAATGCATTTTCAAAATCTTGGGCGGATAACATGTTATGGTATCGAGCTGAAATTATATAGCTATAAAACTGGTAAGGGAGAATGTTATCGTCACATTCTGCAGGAATACAATGGGAATCCTGTAAATAATAACGTTTTATTTTTTCTATAATTTCTCTGAAAACATAATTTGAATTTAAGCAACACAAAAGTAATGCCGTCATATCGAAAGGTTCGCAGTCAAATATTTTATTGAATATTTTTAATGCGCTATAATTCGATAAATGTTTGAGATTCTGGTAGTGATAACATAATGTATACTTAAATGTTTTGTTATGGCTGTCGTTTTTCAAAAGTTCTAATAGCAACTCAATATTTTCATCCAAGAGATTTTCAGCTTTTAGTTTTTTCTTTGCTATATAACAATTGATCAAAACTGAATATTTGTAAAAATCCCCATGATTGATAAGGTTAGTTAAAATATGACTGTCTACAATAAATGTAGTATTGTCATTTATAGATAAATTTAGCCAAGGTAAAATTGATGATAAAATGTTATCAACAGTTGTTTCATCTTGTGAATTTATATCCGAAAGAAGTTCAAAAATGATTTTGGCTATGTTTGTTTCGATATGATCTTTAGTTAGTATATTATCAAGAATTCTCAAACAAGTATCTATTAAAACTTTTTTTGATATAACTTTGTCTCGTTTGGAGCGAAACTCATATAAAGCATTTTCTAACAAATGTGAAGGAAGTTTGCTGAGTGTGGGTATAATAATAATTTGTTGATCTTTTGGTTGTTGCAATATGAGTCTAACAAATTCTATTCCACAATCAGAAGAGTTAAAGTTATCAGATACACTATTATATACGGATATTAATTTATCTACCCATTTTTCACTTGCAACATCTTTGAATGTTTCTTCTGAAATGTTTACATCGTTTTCCCGCTTTATAGAATGCACGTAATCACATTCTTTCGCAACTTCTATAGTCGGATATGGGGCTACGTTTTGTTTGATTAACAGTTGGGTTTTTTCTTGAGCTTTTTTAGTAGAAAAAAGTTGTAGAAGAGTTAATCTTTTAGATAAAATCAAATCATTAAAATATTGGATATCTTTTTCCTGTTTTAACTCATACGCATCAATGCCAAATTGTGATTTCCAAATTAGAGTGCATAATGTGTCCTCAATTATTTCCGTAAGATATCCCTGTTTTTTGTGATTAATCAGAAGTAAGCAGTATTCATGGTACAGCAAATAAGAATTAAAAAGATTTTGGTTGACCAGATATTCGGAAATATTAATATCATTTTTGCGTGCCAAATATATTCCCAATTTTCGTAAAGACTCGTTTTCATCGCAAATCAATTGATTGATGGTTGCATTTTTTTCAGTTTTACTCATTTTAGAGAAGCAATATTTGATTTCGGTTAATACAATTTTCCAATATTCGTTATGATTTTTATAAATATGGTCTAAATCATTAGTGTGCATAAATAAGTTGAAATGCTTGTCGGCATGACTAACGATTAAATCTGCAAAATACCAAAAAATAAATTTGGTAATCCGTTTATCCCACGACAGATTATTAAATTGTTTGAAAAACAGATCAACTATATACGAATTTCTATCATCGAACGAATCTATATCGGCATTATAAAAGAGAACATCAAACAGCCTACGAATAATTCGTACATCCCATTCAGGAATTTGCTTGAATAGAGATACTTTGTCAAAATTGTATCCAAAAAGGTCACCTGTTTTAGATATTTTAAAAATCATATCTATGTACTTTGATTTTATTGTATCTTTATCCAAAGACAAAATGATTTGAACAATATTTGCGGTTATAAAAGAATAATTGTTTGACAAATGAGAAAGTTGCTTTTTGCTTATTCCATTCAAAAAAACAGCTGCTGCACTTTGAGCTTGCTTATCCCCGGATCTCACCCAATCAAGTAAGAGTTCTAATAGTGGCCATGCGCGATATTCGATTCTTTTATCCAATTGTTGCGAACTAAGCAATCCGTCATCAAAAAATCTATTTGTCCACTCGAAAGTTCCTAATTTTTGTATTTCACGAGTGATTTGTATTTCGTTAGTGTGCGCAAGATCTTCAATTGTCAAATAACGTTTGATCGTTGCATAATTTTCGTCAGTATAATTATTAATGCAGTCGGATATTGTTTCGGTAACGGGAACAATAGCTCTTTTCTTGTAGTCATCATATAACAATTTTAATACGTCAATTAAGGAGTCATATCCCTTTTTACTTATATCGTAGGGTATTAATTTGATATTGAGTGCATTAAAATATGCTGTTTTCGCTTCAAATAAGATGTCATCATTTTCACACAACCCATAAAGTACATACACTTTTTGTAGAAGATTAGAAGTATATCCCGATTTTGTTATAATGTAATCTATTAATTCAAATTCGTTAAGACCATATCCGATAAAAACGATAGTATTGTCCTCTTGGAAAATAGCTTTTAGAAATTCGACAAAATTGGGGTCATTATATCGCTTCACGTATTGAGGGGCGGTGAAAACTAAATTATTGTCAGTAATATCAATGTTGGATTTATAGTGTCCATGTAAATAAAATAAATGATTTTGCCGTCTTTGAAATTCGCTTTTTATGATAGCAATTTCATATTTTTCATGGCACAACGGACTGCCAAGTACTTCTTCAAAAAGATTGTCGGCATTAGTGGTTAGGAAGATTGCGTCAAATCTATTTAGAATTTCATATATGTTTTCCTTTGAGTCAAATATGCCCTTGTCCGGAATCATTCCTTGACCAAAAAGTTTATAAAAATCCTCAAGTCTATTTTCGCTTTCAAATTTTTTGTAGGCTATGGTGATGCGCTCTTTGCTATCAGAAATATCTCTAAGTATAGCATTATGGTCTTTATAATTTGGGAAAGCAGCTTTTATAAGATAAGCTGAAAAATCCCCCCACCCCTTTATTCCCATAATACGAGATACCCCTGCTCCTATGAAAAAAACAAGTTTATGCTTTTCGAAAGCTTGTAAAATATTTTCCTCAAATCTTGGGCCACGAGATAATCTATCTTTTAAAGTTTCTCCCATCTTCATAATCCCCTTGATGATTTTTTTAAAATAGATAAAAGCCGCAAGACTAATCTTGCGACCTTAGTTGCGGACAAAGCCGCCAATATTATTTTATCATATTTATTTATAAAAGTCAATCGTTGTTAAAATAGTGATTGACTTTTATGCGATAATAAGATGTGTAGAGTCACTAAGCAAGGGAAACTAATTTCGCCAGGTTATGGTAGAGTAATTCAATTTATGATGCTTGTAATCAAATTTTGTATATGGTAAAATGATTGTGTTTCATAGCACGTATTTCTTTTCTATTTTACACAATTCCTTGATACTATTACAGCAAGCGATGCTTTATTGCTTCTGAAACTATAAATATTGAAGTGCAACCAATGAGAGCCCCTTCAATCTCTGCGTCGGTGTAAACAAAGAAATGTCTATTCTCCATTATTACTAAATGTAATTAATTTTTAGAAAATTGAAAATTCTGTTGAACTTGTTTGGCACTTTCTAAAAGGTACGCATAATTTTGAAGCTATTTGACTTAATTGTATTTCATTACCTTTACTACAATTAATTCCACTATATATTTCTATCACGCTTAATCCTAATTCATCAATAGAAACATTCGTCCCAGGGGCATCTCCATCAAAAGGATATAGAGCACGAAATTCATGCTCATATTCCCATGAGTCATGTTTCATAAAGAACATATCTTGAAGAATAGAAGAAAATATTTGGGCTTCCTCTAAATATTTATTATTTCTAAATTTAACCCCATAATCGGTTTTTTGCAAGAAATTGAAAAAAGTATTTGACATTGAAATTCGTTTGCTTTCATAAATTACATTTCTTATTGTATGTTTGTTCCCCACTTTATACTTTACACAATATCCCTTATGATTATTTGAATAATGTGCCCACATCGGAAGATTGTTTGACATATTCGCTGTGAAAGCAGTTAAAACTATGCTCTTCAAGAAGAGATCGTTTGCAACATCTATAGATTGCGAAGCAACGCCTAATTCGCATAATTTGGCTTTATCGATATATATGCCCTTGAACTCATACGGATCATTTTGCATTTCTGGTTTCGCAAACCAAATCTGGTTATTTTCGAGGGTGTTGAATCTTTTTGTGTTTTCAGGATCGTTAGGATCATCGCACAGCCAAAAAAATTTATATAAATATTCAGGCGTAAACTCTGCTCTATATGAAAAAGCCTCTCTCGTTTTTCCATTTGTTATTAATTCAAAATATTTATGATATGAGAAAGAAGGATTCATGATGTCATTGCTCCTAAATTAAAAAACTTTCAAACTAAATTCCCATAAGTGGTCAACTCTGTGGTCAACGCCAATTTCGCTTACGAAAAAACCATCGCTTTCGCGATGGTTTTTATGGTGGAAACAACTGGAATCGAACCAGTGACCCCTTGCATGTCAAGCAAGTACTCTAACCAGCTGAGCTATGCTTCCAAGTATTATTAGGCTTTTTCGGCTTCAAATCCTCGCATTTTCAAAGAAAAACGTCAGACGCCCCTTGGTGGGGCATCTGCCATTTTTGGTCGGAATGACAGGATTCGAACCTGCGACATCCTGCTCCCAAAGCAGGCGCGCTACCAACTGCGCTACATCCCGACAAAAGCTGTGAATCAGACTTGTATATTATACCATATGATCGGTATTTTGTCAAGTGATTTAAAAAAGATTTTATTATCGTTCATTTGTATGTATATTATAAAAACGCCCAGCGATACTCACACCCGCTGAGCGTTTTTCTCACCTTATATTGTGCGTTGAAAACGCAGTGTTTGTGCCTTTGATATGTTAATTCCAGTCTGCATACAGCTTTGCAATTTCAATTATCTGCGCGGTGCAAAGCTCCATTTCCTCGGCACAGGCAAATTCTGCCTTCCCGTGATGATTGTGTGATGCGGTGCCGAGATTTGGACAGGGAAGTCCCATGAATGACAACCGGCTTCCGTCTGTTCCGCCGCGTACGGGGGCACTTACCGGTTCGCCGCCGAGAGAGCGGATTGCTGTATAAGCATTGTCAATCAGATGCTGACATTCAGGGAGTATTTTCTCCTTCATATTGCGATAGCTTTCGGTGACGGTTATATTAACTGTTCCAGCTCCGTATCTGCTGTTAAGCTCATCTGCCGCACGGCGCGCATATTCACAGCGCGCATTAAGCTTTTCTATATCATGGTCACGCACTATGAAATGTAGTACCGCAGACTCCACCTCGCCTTCCATTCCCACAAGGTGATAGAACCCCTCGTATCCGCAGGTGTGCTCAGGACGCTCAAGGGTGGGGAGCATGGACATATATTCATGAGCCACTACAGAGGCATTTACCATTTTATTCTTTGCTTCACCGGGGTGGATGCTCTTTCCTGTGATCTCAACATTAAGCGAGGAGGCGTTGAAGGTCTCGTATTCGCATTCACCGAATCCTGCACCGTCAAGAGTGTATGCCCACACAGCACCGAACCGCTCAACGTCAAATTTATCAGCACCGCGTCCGATTTCCTCATCGGGCGTAAAGCCGATGCGTATTTTTCCGTGGCGAAGAGACTTGTCGTTAAGCATTCGCTCACAGGCAGTGATGATCTCGGCAATACCGGCTTTATCGTCAGCACCGAGGAGCGTCGTTCCGTCCGTTACCACAAGTGTTTTGCCGATATAGCGGCTGAGTACGCTGTAATCTTCGGCACGCATCACGATTCCAAGTTCTTCGTTAAGCGTAATGTCGCCGCCGCTGTAGCATACAGTGCGCGCTTTGATATTTTTATCGCTTACGTCCGGTGAAACGTCCATGTGTGCGATAAATCCGATCGTGGGAGCTTGCTCGCACCCCTTAGTGGCAGGGACTGTGGCAAACAGATATCCGTTAGCGTCAAGCTCTATTTCCTGAAGCCCCAGCTCGCGAAGCTCTGCTTCAAGCGCACGCGCAAAATCAAACTGAACCGCGGTAGAAGGGCAGCTTTCCGAGGATTCATCGGATGCAGTCGCAAATTTTGTGTATTTTATGAGTCTCTCATATGCTTTCATATGCTATCTTCCTTATACTATGCGATTAAGTCCGATTCCCGTTTTTATAAAGTTATCAAGGGATTCGTCTATAACTTTTAGCAGGCGTTCACGCGATGCCTTGCTTGCCCAGGCGATATGTGGGGTGATAATGCAGTTTTTTGCGGTAAGAAGCGGATTTGTTGGCAGAGCCGGCTCATTTGCAAGTACATCCAGTGCCGCGCCTGCGATTTTTCCGCTGTTCAGCGCATCCGCCACATCTTTTTCGTTGAGGACTGCACCGCGTGAGGTGTTTATAAGACGCGCGCCGTCTTTCATCTTGGAGATGAAATTTGAATCCACCATTCCGCGGGTTGAATCATTGAGAGGGCAGTGGAGCGATATTACATCCGATTCGGCAAGCAATGTATCAAGAGAAACGTATTTGACCGATTCGGTGTCGTCGTGGTGGTGAGCAGTATGAGCGAGCACACGCATACCCATAGCATGGGCTATATCCGCCACTCTGCCGCCGATCCCGCCGCATCCGATAAGACCGAGAGTCAGTCCCGATAATTCGGTGAACATTACTTTTTGATACTGATATCCCGGAAGTCCGGTCCACTTTCCATCCTTTACGATGTTCTGCATACCGTCAAGGTCGGCAAACAGCGTAAGAAGAAACTGCACGGTAAGCTGAGCCACGGATGGGGTGGAGTATGCAGGAATATTTACTACAGCAACTCCGCGCGCCTTGCAGGCTTCAATGTCAATCATGTCAAAACCGGTGCCAAGTGCGGATACATATTTTATAGTAGGACATTTTTCAAGCACTTCGGCAGTTATTTTCACACGATTTGTATATACAACGTCCGCACCGAGACACTTCTCGGCACATTCGCTGTCCGGAGTTTTATCAAGTACCGTTACTTCACCGTACTTTTTAAAAAAATCCCAGCTGAGATCTCCCGGATTTACGGCAAAGCCATCGAGAACAACTATTTTCATAATTACTGTTTCCCCCTATACGGTTATTTTACAAACATATATTGCTTTTTATTGCTGCCGCAGAAGAGCGGCGATTCTGATATATTGTACCATATTTTAGCCTATAAATCAAGTGGGAATTTTGCTTTACAGTGTAAGATATAAAAAACGGATGCCGCAAACTGCGGCATCCGACAGTCTGACAAGCACCTGCATAGGCGCTTGTCTTGAAAATCAGTCCCACTTGAATACCGCGCTTGCGGTAAGGGTATCTATTTTCTCACCAGCGTATGTTCCGTTGTACAGCCAGCTGATATCAACCTCGCATGAGGTCTGACCGCTTTCGCTTTGGTAGGTATACCATGTGAACGGGAATACCGTCTTTGTCCTACCCTCGTGAACGAGTGCGTCTGTAGAGAATGTTTGCGTTTCGCCGTTTACTGTGATCTTTCCGGTATCTATTCTTGCACCGCAGTTTATATCGTAGCTTTCAAGTCCCACTTCAAGGTTTATCTGAACAACACCGGTCGGCAGCATGGTGCATTCATAGTTCACAAGGAGCTTCATCTTTTCGCTTTGATGTGAAACAAACTGTCCGCCGGATGGGTAATCAACAGAAAGGATGCCGGAGAGGTCAATAATATCAGGGGCGGTTTCGGTGGATTCATTATCGTTATCTTCCGGTGGTACAGACTCCGTGTTTGCTTCTTCAGTTACAGGTTCGGTATCTGCTTCGGATTCGGTATCTGACTCAGACTCGGTATCATCTGTTGTTTCCGGTAATTCTTCATATGAAGGAATAGTAACCGGAACGTCGGGGGTATCACTTAAGACAGCGGATGTTTCAGTGTCTGAAACGGTAGTTTCCGGTGCTTCTGTATCCGCGGTTGTTTCCTGAGAGGCTTTGGTGTCTATTGCAGCCTCAATGCGTGTACCGTTATCATAGAATAACTGATCGGATATGTTTGGTTCTTCTTCCTTGCCGCATCCGAACATACATAGACAGAGCAAAAGACAGAAAAAACTCACTAAGCTTAAATTTTTCATTATGTATTCCTCCAAATTTTGGGTATTATTCGCTATTTTATATGCTTCTTTTTATAAGTATATCAAACCTGTGTTTTTATCGTATGAATAAAATGTAACAAAATAATGTTTTTTGACAGACTTTATGATAATGTTGCATAGTGACGGTATATTTATAAAAATTTACAGTTTTTTGCTTGCAATAAAGGTGAAAATTTGATAAAATATTACCTATAATGTTTGAATTATTGCCAAGTACCGACAAAGATTGTTTTGCACACAGGGAAACGGCATATACGGATAGGAAAACGGAAAATACTTGGGAGACAGATTTAAAATGAAAATGAAAGCCGAAGTTATGTATGTCACCATGAAGCCATGGAAGCTTTTCTTTGTTGTGGCATTGCCCGGCATGATAAGTATGTTTGCAATGTCGATATACAGCATAATAGAGGGCTCTTTTATCGGTCAGGTTCTCGGTGAGGGAGCATTTGCGGCTGTAAATATTGCATTCCCCCTTGTTATGATAAATTTTTCGCTTGCAGACCTTGTGGGAGTAGGTGCTTCTGTGCCGATTTCAATTGCTCTCGGAAAAAAAGATAATAAAACGGCAAACAATGTTTTTTCCTGCTCGCTTATTTTGATATTTTTAGCCTCTCTTTTTATGGGAGCGATCATGTTTTTTGCCGCTGAGCCGCTGTCACGTATGATGGGCGCGGACGACGTGCTTCTTGATACATCGGTGCGATATCTTCGCACATATGCGCTGTGCGGTCCGCTGACCACCATATTTTTTGCAATGGACAATTACCTGCGAATCAGCGGATATGTTAAGACAAGCATGGTCATAAATATAGTCTGCAACGCGGCAACTATCGGATTTTTGACCTTCTTTCTTCTTGTACTTGAAATGGACGTTGTTGGATCGGCACTTGCTACCTGCATTTCCATGTCCATTTGCTCTATTATAGCGATGATACCCTTTATCCGAAAAAAGACACTTCTGCAATTCACAAGACCAAAATTCAGCTTTGCTATGTTAAAACAGATTGCCGCCTGCGGCTCGCCCATATTCTTAAGCAATGCAGCCGGACGTGTTACGTCTATTCTTATGAATATTTCCCTTATGACGCTCGGCGTTAAAGCATTCGGTGAGGGCGGCGGTACAACTGCGGTTGCGGTGTACGCGGTTCTTATGTATTCAAGCGATCTTTGCTGGCCGCTTCTTTACGGAATAAGCGATTCGCTTGCACCGGCACTTGGATACAATTGGGGAGCGGCAGATTACGGCAGAGTGAAAAAGATCGTTAAGTGTGCGTTTGTTGGCACATCTATCGTTGGTGTAGTATCTACGGCAGTGCTTTTCTTCCTGCCTGGGACTATAGCTTCGCTTTTTGCCAATGCCGAGGATGTAAGACTTTTAGAGGTTTCCACACACGCTATAAAGCTGTTCTGCTTTGCTTATTTGTTCCGCTGGATATCGGTTACCGCGCAGAGCTTCCTCAGTGCCATAGAAAAGCCTGTCAAAGCAACAATAATGTCGGTCTCAACCGCACTTGTGTTCCCTGTGATACTGCTTTTTGCGATGTGGAATCTGGGACTCGACGGCATATGGTTGAATTTAGTGGGAGTAAACGTGCTTGCCGCAATACTTGCTCTGATTCTTCTTGTATTGGTTGCACGTGAGATAAAAAGAAAAGAAAAAACAAAGATACAGTGAGCACGGTGTTAAAAGATACGATTAAGCTAACCAAGTTTTTATACTCAGGAGAAAACAATGAGCGGAATTAAAAAATATCTGCAAAAAGAGAAAAAAGAGACAGCGGTCCTGCTTCGTGCCATTCCCACATCGGTCGTCACACTTTTTGTTGTGAGCGTTATATGCATGAATCTGCTTGCCAACAAAACACTGCTGATGCTTGACTATATAGCCCTTGACGGAGGCATACTTATTTCCTGGCTGTCGTTTATGTGCATGGATACGATAACAAAGCATTTCGGTCCTAAGGCATCCAACCGCATTTCCATACTTGCTTCGGCTATAAATTTGCTTACCTGCTTTATTTTCCTTATAGCAAGCCTTATTCCCTCAAATGCCGCTGACTATACGGCGTTTGACTCGATTTTCGGTGGTACTTGGTTTATCCTCCTCGGAAGCACGGTTGCATTCCTTGCTTCCGCTGTGATAAATAACACTCTTAACTATACGATCGGAAAAAGCTTTTCTAAGAACCCGGACGGCAAGCTTGCCTATGCGGTGCGTACCTATGTATCCACATTTGTGGGGCAGTTCTTTGATAATTTTATCTTTTCGATTATCGTATTTACGGTGTTTGCACCGATATTCTGGGACGGATTTCACTGGACGGTACTGCAGTGTGCCATGTGTGCGCTGACAGGTGCCGCGGCAGAGCTTGTTATGGAAATTCTGTTTTCTCCCATCGGCTACAGAATTACAAAAAGATGGAGAGAAAATTCGGTAGGCAGGGAATATTTCGAATATATGGAAAGGCAGGCGTGAGTGATGAACATTTTGATTACGGGAACGACGCAGGGAATAGGCAAGGCTATAGCGGAACGTTTTTTGGCAGACGGTCACAGTGTTATCGGCATAGACAGACAGGATGCAGGCATTGTTCATTCGAGGTATACCCATATAGTATGCGATGTTCGTGACCGTGAAAAACTGCCGGATATCGAAAATGTAGATATTCTCATCAACAATGCCGGCACGCAGAATGAGGACGATATTGAGACTAATCTAAAAGCGCTCATATGGGTTACGGAGAAGTACGGCATCAGAGAAAATATCAAATCCATACTTAATATCGGCTCTGCCAGCGGTCATACCGGTGCGGAATTTCCGGAATACGCCGCAAGCAAGGGCGGTGTGCTTGCCTACACGAAAAATGTGGCTATGAGGGTCGCAAAATTCGGCGCTACCTGCAACAGTCTTGATCCGGGCGGCGTGCTGACACCGCTTAATAAATGTGTGATGGATGATCCTGAGCTTTGGGCGCAGATCATGAATGAGACTCCCCTTAAAAAATGGGCAACACCTGAGGAAATTGCCGAGTGGGCATATTTTCTCACAGTTACTAACACCTTCTGCACGGGTCAGAACATACTTGTTGACGGCGGTGAATCAATCAACTACCATTTTATCTGGAAGGAATAACTTCAGTCCGCATTTTTAGGAGAATTGCTATGACAGTGAAATTGTTCGCTCAGGCAATGGTGAAATTCTTGCTTGGCGCCATTTTGGTTGGACTTCTTATATTCTTACCGGCAGGTACGTTTTCATATTCAAACGGCTGGCTGCTTATGGGCATCCTGTTTGTTCCCATGTTTATAGCTGGCATTGTAATGATGTTTAAAAATCCGGAGCTTTTGAAGAAACGGCTTAATGCAAGAGAGAAGGACGGAGAGCAAAGCTTAGTTGTAAAATTAAGCGGACTTATGTTTTTGGCAGGCTTTATTACCGCAGGTCTCGGAGTTCGCTTTGGCTGGTATATGCTGCCGAGGGTTGTCGTAATCATAGCTGCGGCGATATTTCTTGGGGCTTATCTCCTGTACGCTGAGGTGTTAAGAGAAAACACATATCTCAGCCGTACCATTGAGGTGCAGGAGGGTCAAAAGGTCATTGATACAGGACTTTATGGAATCGTAAGGCATCCGATGTACAGTGTGACGCTGATTTTGTTTTTATCAATGCCGCTTGTGCTTGGGTCGGTATATTCATTTGTGATTTTTCTTGCGTACCCGTTTATAATTGTCAAGCGGATAAAAAATGAAGAAAGATTCTTAGAAAAAGAGCTTGCTGGTTACGCAGAGTATAAGAAAAAGGTAAAATATCGCCTTATACCGTATATTTGGTGATGTTAAAATAAAAAGCACCGTCGATTCACTTCATTATGTGAATCGACGGTATTTGTGTAAGATCAAAATTTATCTATATGCCGTAAGTACCGGTCAAAGGGTCTTTGAAAATGCCGATTTCCGGTGTGGCGAGAGTGAATACAGCAAACAGCAGTGCAATCACGCATAATATTGCGAGAGCTACTTTATGTGATCTGCAAGGTGTTTTGTCAGCATTAAAGAGCTGTGCTTCGTAAATATACGATATGACGGCAGAAATGAAAAAAATAACGATGTTGATGAAGTCCGGGGATTTTCCGATAACTCCGTTGTAGGTGTAGAAGATAGCTGGAACAAGGGCGAGACCAAGAAGTATTCCGCGCAGCTTTACGCACCAAAAATCATCGCGGTCACGAAAGAAAAAGCTCTGCACGATGGCGTAAATAAACATGGGCCAGAAAAGCAGCTTCATATGCTCCCATGTTGATTCGTTAACACCCGAAAAAGGAGCTATCCACGAAGCTTCCCCAAGCCAATCATACAGGAAATGTAATATAGTACCTACAAGTGAGGTGACGGCAAAGCCCGGTAGCTGCCAAAGATTTATTGATCGTTTCATTATTCACCCGTAAAAATATGTTTGTGAATCAGTGTATGCGGTGGGGAGTGAATTTATGACGCCTATATCAATTTGAAAACTCATTATCCTTTATGTATTCGATAAAGGTTTTGAGACTTTTGGATAACCACTTATTCTTATGATAAATAAGCTGCTTCCAGATATCGATCTTTATATCGCATACATCGAGGCGGCACAGCTCGCCTGACCTGACAAGATCCTCGGTAACAAAATCCGGGAGATAGGAGATCATCTCACTTTGTGCAAGCATGGCTGTAATTACATCGGTTCTTCCTATCTCAAGAATAGGGGTTATTTCAAGGGAGCTCTTTGCAAGCTCTCTGTCAAAGACACGTCGGTAGCCTTGTCCGTATTCGGTCAAAATAAAAGGCTCACTGATGATATCTTTGATTGACAGATTTTTTACCCCTGCAAATTTCGAGTGCGAATTCGTAACAAAGTGCATGGGAACAGGCTCTTCTTTTGCAATTATATAATCCTTATTGTACAGGCGGTGATCCAGCGTTATAATTACGTCTGCCTCGTTGTGATCCAGCATATGCAGTAAAATACCGGAGTCGCCGGTTGAAAATCTCACAAATATTCCCGGATACTTCGTGTGAAAATCCATATAATGCGAATTGATCATCTCCTCGCAGACCGAATCGGGTGTAACGACGTGGATGTTTCCTTTACATTCTTCGTCCCTTGACAGACTTTCCCTATACTCCTCCATCAGTGCACGAACTCTATGGGCGTAGGATACAAGCTCGTGACCTCGTTCTGTAAGCGTTATCGTGTGATTTATCCTCTCAAACAGCAGACATCCGATCTCTTCTTCAAGCTGTTTTATCTGAAAGGAAACAGTAGATTGTGAATACCCCAGTTCCTCGGCGGCTTTGGTAAAGCTTCCGAGCTCAGCGACACTTATAAAGGTGATAAGATTGCGTAATTCCATGATAATCTCCTTGCATCGATATTTTCGATGATAAACATCAAAACTATCCGCTTGACTAATGCTCGAAAATATTATATAATAAATTCACACAAAAGTCAAGCAGATATTCCGATTCTCGCCGCCTCCGTTACCAAAGAAAAAGCTCACCATCGAACAGCTTCTTCAGATGTTTGAGGCATCCGGCGGCAGTCAGTTTACAAGCGATAAGGTCATGTTGACCGGATAAATTAAACCGAGGTACAAAAAATGCAGATGAATTTTCATAGAAAACTCCCCATCCCCGAAGAAGTAAAACAGGAATATCCGCTGACAGAACGTATGGTACAGGTCAAGGCGGAACGTGATGCGCATATCCGCGAAGTGTTTGACGGCACCTCCGATAAGTTTGTTCTTATAATAGGTCCCTGTTCCGCTGACCACAGCGAGCCTGTCCTTGAATACATCTCAAGGCTCCGCAGAGTAGAAGAACAGGTATCTGATAAAATCATCATCATTCCGAGAATTTACACCAACAAACCGAGAACGACCGGTCAGGGGTATAAGGGAATGCTGCATCAGCCCGATCCGGATGCAAAACCGGATATGTATAAAGGTATTGTTGCCATCCGCGATCTTCATCGGGCGGCTTTACGGGACTATGATTTTTCCTGTGCAGACGAGATGCTCTATCCCGAAAATTACCATTACCTCTCCGATCTGCTTTCTTATGTTGCAGTCGGTGCGCGTTCGGTTGAAAACCAACAGCACAGACTGACAGCGAGCGGTATCGGTGTTCCTGTCGGCATGAAGAATCCCACAAGCGGTGATCTTGGCGTCATGATGAATTCTATCGTGGCTGCACAGTCCAGACACACCTTCATCTATCGCGGATGGGAAGTTACCGGTGAGGGTAACCCCTACGCCCATGCTATTCTTCGCGGCTATATTGATTATACCGGAAGAAGCACCTCGAACTATCATTATGAGGATCTGCTTCGTGTAGAAGAACTATATGAAAAATCCAATCTGACCAATCCTTCTGTCATCGTGGATACAAACCACAACAACTCCGGCAAGAAATATCTTGAGCAGATACGTATTGCTAAAGATATCGTTCACAGCCGGAATCAGAACGCGGATATTAAACGGCTTGTAAAAGGCTTGATGATCGAGAGTTATATTGAAGACGGTGCGCAGGGGATGGACGAACACATCTTCGGTAAATCCATCACCGACCCTTGCCTTGGTTGGGAGAAAACAGAAAGATTGATTCTCGATCTTGCGGACAAGCTTTAATGGGATTGAAGTGATGATACGGACGGCTAAAGAAAAGGATGTATCAAAAATCGAATGGCTGACCTTTCAGTACAGTGAGGTGCCGCCCGGTCAGTGGAAATTGGGAAATGGAGATTATTCAAGCTGTAAATATACTAAATAAAAAACAGGCTATAATTGCACAAGTACGTTTTTAACGGACTTGTGCAATTATTTTAGTACTATTTAGATTTTTTAGTAGTGTATAGTTGGGGTCTATATTACGCTATTGCCGTCCGTGACGCGTGTGTGTCGAGCTGGGTGAAAAAGAAGTATCCACCAAGGGTGTTGTCCCATGGTGGATACTCAATATTTGCGTCGCTATAATCAAGAGGATTCATGCACAGATACCGTAACATCATAGCCAAGTGCTTCAAGACGACGAAGTGAGCGGTTTAAAATAGCCTCCTTTTTGAGTTCATCTAAATAATTGTCATCAAGCTTGTGATAAACGGTAATTTAGAATATAAATTTAAAACTCAGAGCCTGCATTAACAATTAGTACTATGTTTGTTCATCATGCCGCAACAATTATGCGATATAATATAATGATACAATGGATATATTATACAATCAATGGTGACTTTTCTCTTATTCTTACCTCAAGGAGATGCCTGCAATGCAAGGAACGCCAATACTGGCTTTTTATACGGTAAACAACGTAAACGAACTGAAAATTGAATACCTTGCCGATGATACCGACGAGAGAGAACTCAACGGTGAGAGCGTATATCACATTTACCATGTAAGAATGATCACGGAGTTTCTCCTTCGCGAGCTGTCTGTATGTAAGCCTGAGTTATCTCTCGCCGAAGAGGATATAACCGCAATAGCGATGGCATCCGCACTGCACGATATCGGCAAGCTTCAGATTCCAAGAAGCATTCTCGATTATCCCGGAACACTTTCTCCGGTCGAATACGATATCATTAAAAAGCACGCTGTATTTGGAGAGCAGACCATCCGTGAGGCATATCATGGGGATGTTTCTCCCAAAACCGTTGAATATGCCGCACAGATCGCCAGATACCATCACGAGCGAATTGACGGCACCGGATATCCCGAGGGGCTTCGCGGTGACGCTATTCCGCTGTGTGCCAAGGTTGTTGCACTTGCGGATTCCTATGATGCGCTGACAAGCTCCCGTAGCTACAAAGCAGCATTTTCGCAGGATGTTGCGCTTCAGATGATCTCAAGTGGAATGTGCGGTGTTTTTGACGCAGTACTTGTTGAATGTCTTATGCGCGTCGTCAATCACCGTACATTGGTCGCCTTCAGGGAAAATCTTCAGAAAAGGCGCAGTGTTGTGGGGGAATATGTCGACATCCGCTTGAATAGAGTCCTTATTATCGGAAACACAGAATACCTTACCGAGGAATTTGTGCAGACTACCTTCCCGCAAAGTAAGGTTATGGTGCTCGGAAACACTGAACTCGGCAGCTCTGATCGAATAAAGCTGTTCCGTATACGCAAACCGTCTGTCAAAGCCATTCTTGAAACCTACGAATTTGACCTCATCGTCTTTTTCTCGGCAGGACTTAAATTCCACTCTACCGATCAAAACGATGCAGAGGAGCTTCGCGAGGTTCTGGAGTTCTCCGCTGAGATGCAGAAGGGAATCAAGATTCTCTATCTGTCGCCCCTTGATTCCTCATTCAGCGAGCGCACCGACAAGGCGATAATGGCAGCTGCCAACGAAAAGCTTTGCGAATTTTATGCAAAGCGATACTCTCTTGACATCAAAACCGTGCAAATACCGTACCTTTACAGCGGCGTGTATAAAAACGATTTCCTTTACGGCGTGTTTGAGCAGATATATTCGGGGAAAACTGTGCAAATTCCGGAATCCGCCGCATCAAAGATGCATTTTCTTTCCCTGTGGGACCTGTCAAATCTGATCGCACGTATCGTTGACAATTGGAAAGCCGGTAGCGGAGTTTTAAGTGTTGGCGATGAATTTCACCTAACCTTTTCCGATTTCGCCGAGCATCTTAAGGATATCTCCCCGGACGTAAAAACGGAATTTACCGAGAGCCATTCCTCAGGCGTTATCAAAACCACAAATACGGCGCTCAGAAACGAATACGGTTGGTTTGCTAAAATATCCGTTCTCGAGGATATAGAGGAGCAGTATGCGCTATATCTTACTACCAAAAAGGACAAAGGAGAAACATTTTTTGACAGAATCAAAAAATGGCTTTCCAAGCATTCGTTTGCCATAAAGATCATCGAGCTGTTTCTGCTGTTCTTCCTATCCGAGCTGTTTATACATATAACCGATTCTGCTGTTATCTTTTCCATCGTTGATTTCAGAACGATCTTTATCGTGATCATGGCAACGCTGTATGGCTTGTCCTTCGGTATCGCCGCATCGGCTCTTGCCAGCGTTTCATATTTCATCGCAAAGGTGATGGCGGGAACAGATCCGCTGACCATATTCTACGAGCCGACGAATTGGCTTGCATTTGTGTTCTTCTTTTTGGTGGGTGGGCTTTGCGGCTACGTCAATTTGAAAAAAGAGGAGCACGGCAAATACCTTGAAGAGCAGAACAAGCTGCTTGAAAATAAGCTTATTTTCACCGGAGAGATATACGAGGATACCCTCCGTGAGAAAAAGGACCTCAAAAAGCAGATCATCAGCTCAAAGGACAGCTTTGGCAAGATTTTCGACATCACCCGAAAGCTGAACACCGTTGCTCCACAGCAGCTATATCTGCGCACTATCGAAACCTTTGAGGATATCCTTGAAAACAAGAGCATTGCGGTATATTCCGTAAATGCAAAGAACGCATTCGGACGTCTTGAGGTTGCATCAAGAGATCTCCTTGACGTTGCGGCACGCTCTGTTGCTCTTGGGACCTACGCACCCGTTATCGAAAAGCTTCGTGACGGCGGTATATGGAAAAATACCGAGCTTAAAAGCGAGTATCCCATGTATGCGGCAGGTGTTTTGCGCGGCGATGAGCTTGTACTTATGATATTCCTGTGGCACGCGGATATGGATCAGCGTTCGCTTTACTATGTGAACCTTTTCAAAATTTTGCGTGATCTTGTGCAGATGTCACTTCTGCGCGCACATGACTATAGCAACGCCCTCATTGAAAAGCAGTATATCTCAGGCACACACATAATGAACGCCGAATACTTTGAGGAGTGCGTACAGAATTTTGCCGCTCTGGCTGAAAAGAAGGTGTCGACCTACGTTATGCTGGAGTTTTCATTGAACGGCCATACTTTGAAAGAAGCGGATGATATGCTCACAGGCAAGATAAGGCTTAACGATATTCTGGGAATCACAAACGACGGTAAACTGCGCCTCATTCTCTCTCAGGCAACCGAAAAGGACCTCGAATTCATCCTTCCGCGCTTTGAGGGGCTTGACATCACCGCTACCGTCGTGAATTAAGAAAGGCGATATATGCTTTATATTATAGCTGCGGCTGTGCATCTTATTGTATGCCTGCTTGTGTTTATCGGAATCAAAACCCGAGTTCTGTCGGTACATAAATATATGTTCCTTGTGGCGCTTCTGCTTCCGCTTTGGGGAGTGCTGATCGTGCTCATCCTGCATTTTCAGATAGCATTTGATGCCACCGATTCTGCCGAGATCGGCGTTGAAAAATTAAAGCTTGAATCCGAGCTTTATAAAAGCGTCACCGTGGATGAAAAAAAGGCTGACACTGCGATTCCCATCGAAGAAGCTCTGCTTATCAACTCGGCGAGAGAACGCCGATCCATTATCATGGATGTCCTGAACGACAACCCCGGTGATTATGTGGAATTTCTGCAAAAAGCAGGAAACAACGATGACACCGAGGTCGTACACTACGCTGTAACGGCGATGGTGGAGATATCCAAGGAAAACGACTATATGCTCCAAAAGCTGGATGCAGAACACACCGCAAATCCCGACGACATGGGTGTTCTGTCAAATTACATAGACTTTTTGTGGTCCTGCCTTACACAGAACCTTATGAAAGGACAGGTTGAGGTTATGAACCGTGAGCTTTTTTGCCAGCTGATAAGCAAAAAAATAGCAGTGGACGGTGATATTACCGATTATTCACGCCTTGCGGAGAATGAGCTGAAGCGCAAAAACTATGATTTCGCCGGAGAAGTTATCAGCGGAATGGGCAAAAAATGGCCGGAAGCTGAGGAGTATATCCTGTTAAAAATACAGTATCTCGCCGCTCTTGGTAAGGGAAGTGAGATACAGGACTTTGTAAAAGAAACGGAAAACAGTCAGATTTACAAATCATCAAAAACTAAGGAGGCGCTTGCGTTTTGGGTGAGCTGATAAACGGTATTCGCAAGTTCAGCTTCAAGGGAATACTTGTTATCCTGCTGGTGTTTTCGCTGATTTCGGCGGTTCTGCTTGTGGAGCTGAGCGGAATACGGGCAAACCGTTATGACAGAAGACTTGAACTAATGCCGCAGGATAAGATAGTCACAAAGGATGTTGCCTGTGACTCTTTAGATAAAAATGCGCTTTTATTGCACCATAGCGGCGATGTATCCTCGTGCACAGCGTATGAGCAGTTTACTGTAATCCTTGCCGACATGAAGGTCGGGTATGTTGAGATAGACCTTGCACAGGATACATTGCCACCCTTTGACGGATTTGCGCAGGTCATCGTACTTTTGTCCGATCTTACCCCTCTTGGACAGTCGGTTGCCGATATTTGCGACTTTGTACATGACGGTGGTGCCGCATGGTTTCCGCTGGTGCTTGAAACTAACGTATATTCCTCTGCGATCTCACAGATAATCGGAATTGACGATCTTTCGCCTGACTACTATATGGTAGAGAGCATTTATCCCAGAGAGGAGTTTATGATAGGCGGAGGACGTGCGTTTGCTGTTCCCGATCCCTTTGAATCCTCGCTTACTGTTGTACTCTCGGATGATGCAAAGGTGTATGCCAACGCAGATGGCCCCGACGGTGTGCCGCTTGTTTGGAAAAAAGAGTACGGAAGCGGTGTTTTTGTAGTGGACAATATCGGTATTTACGACAAAGCGATGCGCGGATTTTATGCGGCGTCTTATAGCTTGCTCTCGGATGTGTGCGTGTATCCCGTTATCAACGCGTCCGCGTTTTATCTTGACGACTTTCCCTCGCAGATTCCAAGCGGCAACAGCGAATACATACAGCGCGACTATCACACCACTATTCGTGATTTCTACATAAACATCTGGTGGCCGGACATGATGAATTTCGCCGACGAATACGGCTTAAAATATACCGGTCTTGCCATCGAATCCTATGACAATCATGTTGACGGAACAGCAGATGCTGCACCCGATACCGGAACATTTCTTAATTTCGGAAATATGCTCCTGCGAAAAGGCGGCGAGCTTGGATACCACGGCTATAACCATCAGCCGCTCGTTTTGTCGAACAGAGATTACAAGGAGCATTACGACTACAAAACCTGGCAGTCTGAGTCCGCAATGAAAGCGGCGTTTGACGAGCTTATCGAGCTTTGCGACACGCTTTTCCCCGATGCTGAGTTTTCGCTGTACGTTCCGCCCTCAAACCTTTTGTCAGACGAGGGCAGACAGTTTTTGATAAAGGAATATCCGCACATAAAAACCATTTCCGGAATTTATTTTGAGGATATTGCTGATGCGGAGCTTGATTTTGGATGTATGCAGGAGTTTTCGGTGGATGAAAACGGCATCATCGATCAGCCGCGCGTTATATCCGGTTTTATTTTGGATGACTTCCAAAATTTAGCCGCTGTATCCGAGCTGAATCTGCATTTTGTAAACAGCCATTTTACCCACCCGGATGATGCACTCGACCCCGAGCGTGGTGCGGAGCTTGGTTGGTGGGAGATGAAGCGACGTTTTGATGCTTTTCTGTCGTGGCTCTATGAATCAGCGCCGGGGCTTCGTAATCTTACCGGCACTGAGGCGTCTGCCGCTGTACAGCGATTTGCGGCAGTGGTGCCGAAAACGGAGTATACCGAAAGCGGCGTGAAAATAACTATTGGCAATTTCTGCGACGAGGCACAGTTTCTCGTCCGATTTAACGAAAAATCACCCGAAAGTGTTACCGGTGGTGAACTCACCCATCTGACGGGTGGACTCTATCTGCTTCGTGCAACAGCGGATACCGTTGACATTACACTTAAATAGGAGTAAGCTGTGAGGATATGTTTGGTTTTAGAAGGCTGCTATCCGTTTATCAACGGCGGCGTTTCCACTTGGATGCATCAATACATAAACGAAATGCCCGAGCATGAGTTTGTGCTGTGGGTTATCGGCGCGAAAGCCGAAGATAGGGACAAGTTTGTCTACACCTTGCCTGATAATGTAGTAGAGGTGGAGCAGGTGTTTCTCGATGATGCTCTGCGTGTTAAAGATACGGGAATATTCAAACACCACTTCACCAAAGCGGAAAATGAGGCACTTGCGCGACTTGTCTCCTCTGACAAGCCTGACTGGAACCTGCTTTTTGAGATGTATCAGGTACGAAAAATCAATCCGATGTCATACCTTAAAAGCGAAAGCTTTCTTGAAATGCTTACTGAAACCTGCCGAAAGGAGTTTCCTTTTACAGCTTTTTCGGATACATTCCATTCTGTACGCTCACGTCTTCTGCCCGTGCTTTATTTAATGAGTTCCAAAATCCCACAGGCGGACTGCTATCATGCCATCTGTACGGGATACGGCGGACTGCTTGCTTCAATGGCGGCTTATATAACAAAAAAGCCGATGCTCCTAACCGAGCACGGCATCTACACAAGAGAACGCGAAGAAGAAATAATTCGTGCAAAATGGGTGGCGAGAGCCTTCAAGCCGCACTGGATAGATTTCTTCTATATGCTCTCCGATCTAACATATGAGCGTGCATTCCGTGTCACATCGCTATTTACGAGGGCAATGTATACACAGATTGATATGGGATGCGAGGCTTCTAAATGCAGGGTTATAGAAAATGGCATCAGCTATGAGAAGCTTTGTGATATCCCTCTCAAGGAGGATGACGGCATGGTTGATATCGGTGCGGTCGTCCGGCTTGCACCTATCAAGGATATCAAGACCATGATATATGCGTTTTTCGAGCTTTGCGCCAGACGTGATAATGTGCGCCTTCACATCATGGGCGGCGTTGACGATCAGGAATACGCCGACGAATGCTATGCGCTCGTAAAACAGCTTGGTCTTGAGAATAAAATCATTTTCACGGGCCGCGTTAACATCATCGAGTATTTTGAAAAGCTCGACTTCACTCTGCTTACAAGCATTTCTGAAGGACAGCCTCTGTCGGTGCTCGAATCATTTGCCGCAAGACGTCCTGCAGTAACGACGGATGTTGGATGCTGCAGCGAGCTTCTCAACGGGAAGCCGGGTGATACCCTCGGGAAGGCAGGATATTTCGCTCCGCCTATGCAGCGTTCAAAGCTTGCTGACGCCATGGAGCCGCTTTGTGAATCAAGAGAGCTTCGTCTTAAGATGGGCGAGATTGGTCAGAAGCGTGTATACGAAAATTTCAGATATATTATTATGCTCACGAAATACCGTGATCTTTATAAAGAGGTGGAAAAGGAATGGCCGGAATTGGCTTCGAATTAAAAAAACTGTTTGCCAAGAAGGGCGTTCTCAATTCCGCCAAGGCATACGGATATGCGGCGGTAATATGTACCGGACCTATGCTTC
>CAJGCT010000026.1 GCA_904501985.1 uncultured Clostridia bacterium | reverse complement strand
GTAAATGACCTCCTTTGTTGTATTTTTTGTGCAGTTGGCAGACCGCACTTCTATTATACAACAAAGGAGTTTTTCTGTCATTATCAACTATCTAATTCTTACCGAACCACGCGTCTAACGCGTGGTTTTGGTATACAAAAATCGCGCTGTATGCCTGAATCGGCATACAGCGCGTGAATTTTATATTTTGGTGAGTGCTTCCTCAAGCCACTTTAGTGAAGTAAGTGTGCGAGAAAGTCTGTCAAAGCTTGAATTTACCTCAATGGTAATGGCCCCTTCTATATATCCTGCGTCTTTAATTATCTTAAGGGCTTCCAGATTTTTAAGCTGACCGCCGCCAAGCTCAAGACTGTCATAATATACACCGCGGCGAAGAATATGAACAGGATCCGGAGCGACTATCTTAAGATCCTTCAGATGTACATACACCGTACGGTCTGCATAACGCTTCGCCCCCTCAACCTCGTCAATTCCGGCAAGCGCGAAGTTGCCGCTATCATATGTAAATCCAAGGGTGGGGTTGTTATTAAGAAGATAGTCTATATCCTCAAATGTGCCGTATCCGCTGTTTGAGAGTGAAAAATCCTCTACGGTTACAGTAATCGGCTTATCTTTTACATAATCGCAAAGATCAGCAAACTGTGCTCTCACCGCCTTAATAAATTCAGGGCGCAGAGCTTCGTCCATATCCTTTGGCAGCTGAGGCACGGACATGAAAAACGGACTTCCTACGGATATTGCCTTATCTATGGCGTCACACATATTTTTAAGAGATTCATCGTACATCTTATCTGTCGCGAAATTCAGCGGCATATAACCGTGTACGG
Source organism: uncultured Clostridia bacterium (assembly GCA_904501985.1). Classification (GTDB taxonomy): domain Bacteria; phylum Bacillota; class Clostridia; order Oscillospirales; family CAG-272; genus Flemingiibacterium. Next base: position 25,434 of record CAJGCT010000026.1, on the reverse strand, counting down.
ATGCCGCACTCATGTCGGTGGAACGAAGCAGCTCGGCAGTACCCTCATCAATTTCCTTGGAATTAAAATCAAGACAGGTGATATTATTCTTATGAGCAAGCTCAAATGCGGCTTTTATATCAGGTATTCCTTGCTTTTTAATTTCTGCTGCTATCTGGCAGTAAAACGCTCCTATTTTATACATTTTTCATTTTCCTTTCCTAATCTTTTACAAAGCAAGTATAGCACAGCAAAAAACATTTGTCAAGTAGTGAAAAGGTATGCAAATCGTGGAGGTTGTGTCAAATCCCCACTCGATAATCTCAAGATTATACAAAAAATGACGAGACCGCATAGTCTCGTCATTTTCAATCTTAAAAATTATTCAGCGTCAGCAGGAGCTGCTTCTTCAGCAGGAGCTGCCTCTGCTTCCTCTACAGGCTCTTCGGGAAGAAGAAGTGCCTTCATGGAAAGGCTGATCTTGTGGTTTTCAAGGTCGATCTTGGTGATCTTAGCCTCAACCTCATCGCCTACCTTAAGAACGTCAGCAGGCTTTGCGATCTTATCAAGGCTGATCTGGGAAACGTGGATAAGACCGTCCGCACCGGGAACAACCTCAGCAAATGCACCGAAGTCCATGAGGGATACAATCTTAACAGTTGCAACATCGCCCTCAGCATACTTATCAGTGAAGATCTTCCAAGGATCCATATCGGGAGTCTTGTAGGAGAGAGAGATTCTCTTTGCTTCCTTATCAACAGCCTTAACGGTTACGTCAATAACATCGCCTACATTAACAACCTCGGAAGGATGCTTGATTCTTCTCCAGGAAAGCTCGGTGGAGTGAACCATACCGTCAACGCCGCCAAGATCAACGAATGCGCCGTAGTTCATGAGGCTCTTAACCTCGCCGCGGTACTGCTGACCTTCTTCAACCTGTGCCCAGAAAGCATCTCTCTTTGCCTTGTTTTCTTCTCTCTCAACAACGCGGATGGAAGCAACTACGCGCTTTCTCTGCTCGTTGATGTCGATGATCTTAACCTTCTTAACCTGACCCTGGAGCGCATGAAGATCAGCGTCCTTGGGAAGTCCGGACTGAGATGCAGGGATAAATACGCGTACACCGTCGCAAAGACCGATGATACCGCCCTTAACAACCTCGATGATCTTCGCGTCGATAATAGCGTTGTTAGCGGATGCCTCAACAACTACCTGCCAATTCTTATCAACGTCGATCTTCTTCTTGGAGAGAGCCGCTGTGCCCTCTGCATCATTTACCTTGAGAACCTTAGCCTCGATCTCGTCGCCTACCTTGTAGGTGTCGCAAAGCTTAACTGCGGGATCGTCGGTGAGCTCATCATATGTAATGATACCGGTGAACTTAACGCCGGGGATCTCAACCTGAATCTCATTGTCGGAAACCTGGGTGATAACACCTACGATACGGTCGCCGTTCTTGATGGTTTTGATGCTTTCGTCAAGCATCTCTTCAAATGTTTTTTCAATGTTCTCGCTCATAATATTTTGAACCTCCTGAATAATTCTGCCGGGAGTTGAAGCTCCTGCGGCAATTCCCACCTTCATATGGGGCTTAACATACTCGAGCGGAATGGAGGAAGCATCTTCAATCAAAAAAGATAATTGCAAATTTTGTTTACTGACTTCAAAAAGCTTGTTCGTGTTGGAACTGTCCTTGCCGCCAATAATAATCATCATATCCATTTTTCGGGATAGCTTCAAGACTTCATCCTGCCTATTTTCTGTTACACTACATATTGTATCATAAATTTTCGCATTTGTATATAGTTTTTCGAAAATTTTTATAGTTTTTTTCCATTCATTTAAATTTTGGGTGGTTTGAGCTACCAAAACCACCTTTTTTTCACGGTATTTGTCATTTTTAAGGCGATCTGCAAGCTCATCCGCCGAGGTTGCAACAATATGCTCGCCTCTGGCGTAGCTGACTATTCCCTGCACCTCAGGATGAGATTCATCCCCAAGCACACACAGTACTGTGTCCTCGTCAGTCTCATCACGGGCTATCCTGTGTATCTTCTTAACATAAGGACAGGTGCAGTCGTGCACCTTAAAGTGCGGATTTGCAAGCGCAAGACTCGCCAGCTTACAATCAAGCTCGGCTGTAATACCATGGGCACGTGTGCATATCACCGCCGGATTCTTTTCGGTGGCATCTGCCGCCGCCTTTTCAATTCCACCAGCATCTATTATCTTAACACCGCGCGCCTCAAGATCCCGTATGAAACCGGGATTGTGAATAAGCTTTCCAAGTGTATAAACTGTGCCGCCGTTTTTCACAGCCGCCTCAACCGTGTCAACAGCACGGCTCACACCAAAGCAAAAGCCTGCAAGGGATGCAACAGTAACACTCATAAGCTTCGTCTCTCCTCAGGCATAAGCTCAGCTATGCGCTCGTATATAAGCTCAGCTCCGCGGTCATATTCCTCCGCCCCGCCCTTTGTAAATCCGAATTCTTCATAGGCTATAGGCTTGCCCACATATATGTCTATGCGGCGAAACAGCACTACGCGGTCATTCTTTGTGGCAATAAACATAGGAACAACCGGCACCTTTGCCCGATAACAAGCCATTGCCGCGCCTGATTTTATTTCATCCTTGGTCGTATCAAATTTCACACCTGAAAATCTGTGACCCGTGGGGAACATTCCCACAGGCTCACCCTCTCCGAGAATGGCGATAGACTTTTTGAGAGCCGCCACAGCGCTTCCCTTTCTGTCAACGGGAAACGCGCCGCACGCCTTTACAATACCGCCGAGAACGGGAATCGAAAACAGCTCTTTTTTCGCCATATAACGGAGCTGCCTTTTTACAGCCACAGCAAGAGTAAGTACATCAACAAAGCTTATGTGGTTTGAGCAGGCAATATAGCCTCCCTCCGGCGGCTCGTTTTCACTGCCGTGAACGTGTATATTAAAAAGCCACGAAATAACCCCCGGAAGATAAGTTCTGATAGCCTTGTAAAGATTCATTTTAGTCTAAAACCTTTCACTTATTTTGCCGCTGATATTATATCAAGTGCCGCCGCAACAGTACCGTCAAAATCAAGCTCACTGTTGTCAAGAAGCTTTGCATCGTCCGCTATTTTAAGGGGTGCCGCCGCTCTTGTGGAATCCGCAAGATCGCGTGCTCTCATGTCTGAAAGGACTTCCTCAAAGGTGACGGTCTGCCCCTTTTCAAGAAGCTCCTTCAGTCGGCGCTGCGCACGCACCTCATCGCTTGCGGTAAGGAATATCTTAACGTCCGCATCGGGAAGCACAACAGTGCCGATGTCGCGTCCGTCCATAATAACGGAGGAGCGGCGCGCAAAAGCTCGCTGTGTATCAAGAAGAAAAGCTCTGACCGACGGCAAAGCCGAAACAGCAGATGCGTACATGGACATTTCGGGGGTGCGTATAGCATCGCCCACACACTCGCCGTTAAGGTAAACCTGCTGTGCGCCGTCCACTATCTTTACATCAATATCAAGTTCCGGAAGAAGTGCACTCACAGCTTCCTCATTCTTGGGGTCGGCATCGTTTCTTCTTACAAAAAGTCCCACAGTGCGGTAAAGTGCGCCTGTGTCAAGATAAACTATACCGAGCTTTGCGGCAATAGCCTTGGCAAGCGAGCTTTTGCCGGCACCGCTTGGTCCGTCAAGGGCAATTACGATTTTATCCATAACCGTTTCTCCTTTATATCTATATTACCATTCCGACGCCGCAGACTCAGCCGCAAGTTTTGCGGTGGCGAATGCAATCTGCAAATTAAATCCGCCTGTATACGCGTCAACGTCAATTACCTCGCCTGCAAAATACAGACCGGGTACTATCTTTGATTCCATGGTTTTTGGCGATATCTCCTTGACATTTATGCCGCCGGAGGTTATTATCGCCTCGTCGATGGGACGGGGGCGTACCGCAGTCAGAGGAAGCTCCTTTAGGAGCTTAACAAGGGCGTGACGCTCCTCGCGAGTGATAGAATTGACCTTTCTGCGCCCGTCGATTCCGCTGAGGCTTACTATTATGGGTATAAGCTTCGATGGGAGCAGCTCACCCAGCGAATTTATAAAATCCCTGTTGATATTCTTCGAAAAATCGGTCTGCAGACGGCGATCAAGCGTGTCAAAGTCAAGCGCAGGCTTAAGATCAATAAAAAGCCTGTACTTTTTGTCTCCAAGCCCCTTCATATGGCTTGATGCGGACAAAACGAGAGGTCCGGATACGCCGAAATGGGTAAAAAGCATCTCGCCCTGCTCGAAGAACACCGTTTTTCCGTCAAGTTCAGCCGCCGTCAGCGTTACATTCCGAAGTGAGAGTCCCATTGCCTCGCGAACCCACTTTTCGGAGCATTCAATGGGCACAAGCGAGGCTTTTGGCTGCACAACCGTGTGTCCAAGCCTCTCGGCAATACGGTAGCCGTCGCCTGTTGAGCCGGTCAGCGGATAGGACATACCACCTGTTGCCACAATAACCGCATCGGCACTGTATTCGCCCCTGTCGGTGACAACAGAGAATCCCTCGCCGACCCGTACATCCGTAACGCGCTCGTTTATGACATTGACGCCAAGACGGTTTATTTTCCGCTTCAGTGCGCCGCACACATCTCCTGCCTTGTCAGATACAGGAAAAACGCGGTCACCGCGCTCCGTTTTAAGCGGCACGCCAAGCTCCTCAAAAAACGCCATTACATCCTGTGGGGGAAAATTGGAGTGCGCCGTATACATAAAACGGGGGTTTGTAGGGGTATTTTCGATATGGGTATTTATATCGCTGTTGTTTGTGATATTGCATCTTCCCTTGCCTGTAATGGCAAGCTTTTTGCCGAGACGGTCGTTGCGCTCCATAAGCATGACATGGGCTCCTGCCTCAGCTGCGAAGATCGCCGCGGTCATACCCGCGGCGCCTGCGCCTATTATGATGATCTTTTTCATTTAATCTTCCTTACTAGGGCGATACTGCACAGTGTGTTATCTGTGAGAAGTATCGTACACCTCGTATTCGTCCCATATGCGCTCAAGCTTCTCAAAGGTCGCCGCAGTCTCCGCTTGCTTCTTCTTTCCGATAGCAACTATAAGCGCATTTATTATGGAAAGAGGAGCTACAAGGGAATCCACAAAGGATGCCATCTGGCTCTTTGCAAGAAGAAGCTCGTCCGCATGAGCGGCTATCGGCGAGGTCTCGCTGTCGGTAAGCGCGATAACATGAGCACCCTGGGATTTTGCATATTCAAGAGCGTTTATTATACGCTTGGAATAGCGCGGGAAGCTTATTCCCACCATCACATCCAGAGAGGATATGCGAAGTATCTGCTCGAACACCTCAGAGCCGCCTGTAGAGCGCACCAATTTTACCTGTGGCAGAATAAGCTCAAGGTAGAAGGTGAGGAATCGCGCCACAGTGGAAGATGAACGCATACCTACAATGTAAACCGTCCTTGCACCGATCAGCGCATCAACTGCACGGTTAAAGCAGTTACGGTCAATCTTATCAAGTGTGTGGCGTATATTGTCAACATCGGACATCATTACCGATTCTAAAAGATCCGAATCACCGATTCGGTCATTTGCGATCTCGATTCGCTGGAGCGTGGTAAGCTTTGTACGTATCAGTTCCTGGAGAGAATGCTGAAGCTCGGGATAGCCCTCGAATCCGAACTCTCCGGCAAAGCGCACAACTGTAGACTCGGACACACCAACAAGCGCGCCAAGCTTCGCCGCAGTCATATATGCCGCTTTTTCGTAGTGCTCCAGCATATAGTGGGCGATCTGTTTCTGCCCTTTTGACAGCTTCGGGAGCTTTTCCGCTATCTCGGAAAGAAGATCCCTGCGTTCCTTTTCTCCGTTCATTTTACACCAATGTCGCGGCGATAATGCATATCTGTGAAGTTAACAGATTTTATCGCCTCGTAAGCCTTAGCTATAGCCGCATCAAGATTCTCACCCTTTGCGGTAACACCTAAAACACGTCCGCCGGATGTAACTATCTTTCCGTCCTTTATATCTGTTCCTGCATGGAAAACCATAATATCTTCCATTTTTGCAAGCTCCGAAAGACCTGTGATCTCATATCCCTTGGCATACTTTACAGGATATCCGCCGGATGCGGCAACAACGCACACGCAGGCGTTATCCTCCCATTCGATATTGATCTCATCAAGCTTTTCGTCGATAACCGCATTGATTATATCAATGAAGTCGGTTTTAAGACGAGGGAGCACAACCTGAGTTTCGGGGTCACCGAAGCGCGCATTGTACTCAATTACCTTAGGTCCTTTGTTTGTTATCATAAGACCGAAGTAGATAACGCCCTTAAAGGGTCTTCCCTCTTTTGCCATAGCATCGATAGAGGGGCGGAATATTGTTTCCATGCAAACTGCGGCAATGTCGGGAGTATAAATTCTGCTGGGGGAGAATGTTCCCATGCCGCCGGTATTGAGTCCCTTATCTCCATCAAGAGCACGCTTGTGATCCTGCGCCGAAACCATTGGAACTACATTTTTGCCGTCGGTAAATGCAAGCACAGAAACCTCGGGGCCTGTCAGGAACTCCTCGATAACAACACGGTTTCCGGCATCACCAAACGCCTTGTCGTCCATGATCTCATGAACGCCTGCCTCAGCCGCCGCCATATCCTCGGCGATGATAACTCCCTTTCCGAGAGCAAGTCCCTCAGCCTTTATAACAGCCGGGAAGGAGTTCTGTTTTTTAATATATGCAATAGCATCAGCGGAATTGTCGAACACCTCGTAAGCGGCAGTGGGGATTCCGTACTTCTTCATAAGCTCCTTGGAAAAGACCTTACTGCCCTCAATTATAGCCGCATTGGCACGTGGACCGAATGCGCGTATTCCCTCGGCCTCAAGGCGGTCAACCGTTCCCAGCATAAGCGGATCGTCGGGAGCTACAAAAACAAGGGCAACCTTCTTTTCTTTAGCCGCCGCAACTATTCCGTCAACATCGGTAGCCTTTATTGGAAGATTTTCCGCAATAGCCGCAGTACCGCCGTTGCCGGGAGCCATATAAAGCTTGCCGCACTTCGGCGATTTTTTAAGTGTCTCGGCGATAGTATGCTCGCGTCCGCCGCCGCCGACTATAAGTATATCGTATTTCATTTGATTATTCCTCCTGGATTTTATTTATATCTTGACGTGCGTTTCGCCGAAATATGAGAAAATCAGCGTAATATTTATATAAAAAGCCGCACATCGGTTTTGTAGCTTCACAAAGCGAACAATCCGAGCATGGGAGCATCATGAGATTTCCCTGTGGGATTATTTCTCCCAATAAGCACATTCAGCTGTGCCGCATTATGCGGCACAGCCTTGTGAAGCTATTACTTTGAAAGGTATCCGAGTCTGAAGAGAAGCTCGGCGATCTCTACCGCGCCGCCGGCAGCACCGCGCAGAGTGTTGTGGGATAGTCCCACAAACTTATAGTCGTATATCTTATCCTCGCGAAGACGTCCGATGGATATTGCCATACCGCCCTCAAGATCGCGGTCGATCTTCGCCTGGGGACGGTTGTCTTCCTCGAAGTAGTGGATAAACTGCTTGGGTGCATGAGGAAGCTCAAGCTCCTGCGGCTTGCCGGAATAATCCGCCCACGCTTTGAGGATTTCTTCTTTGGTAGGCTTGTTTTTGAATTTTACAAACACAGCTGCGGTGTGACCGTCGGTTACAGGCACGCGGATGCACTGTGTGGTGATAACGGGAGCTTCCGCCTTAACGATCTCGCCGTTTTCAACCTTACCCCAAACGCGAAGTGGCTCCTGCTCGGATTTTTCTTCCTCGCCGCCGATGTAAGGAATAACGTTGTCGATCATTTCGGGCCACTCGTTGAAGGTCTTGCCTGCACCGGAGATTGCCTGATAGGTTGTTGCCACAATCTCAGTGGGCTCATATTTAAGAAGGGGAGTAAGTGCGGGAACATAGGACTGAATGGAGCAGTTAGGCTTTACCGCAATAAATCCGCGCTTTGTTCCGAGACGCTTCTTCTGTGCCTCGATAACCTCAAGGTGAGCATCGTTGATTTCCGGTATTACCATAGGAACATCGGGAGTCCAGCGGTTAGCAGAGTTGTTGGAAACAACGGGGATCTCCGCCTTTGCGTAAGCTTCCTCAAGTGCTTTGATTTCGTCCTTCTTCATGTCTACCGCACAGAATACGAAATCCACAAGCTCAGCCATAACATCAAGCTTGGAAGCGTCGATAACGACCATATCTTTTACTGACTGCGGCATGGGAGTGGACAGCTTCCATCTTCCGCCAAGAGCCTCCTCATAGGTTTTGCCTGCACTGCGGGGGCTTGCCGCGAGAGCGGTTATTTCGAAATAGGGATGATCCTGCAAAAGAGTGATAAATCTCTGACCTACCATACCCGTAGCACCGACGATGCCGGCACGAAGCTTGTTTGACATAATATTGTCCTCCGATTTATGTAAATATATTTTTATATGTCTTATATCCATCAAAGAATGGAGCAAAACACAAGAACACTACTTATATTATACCACATTTCGCCCCTTTCTGTCAATAAAAAATGCAAGATTTTACTCAATTTAAAATGTAACATTTTTTAGTGCACTGTTCACAATAAATTATAAAATAAATTTACCCAAACTGTTGATTTTTATGAGGAAATATGGTATAATAAAGATGCGGATGATAAAGGTGCTGCAAATCGGTATCTGCATCCCGAAAAATTAAATAAAAAGGTGGAGAGTTTATGTTAATTAACTACGTTGGAAGACATTTAAGCGTACCGGAAGATTTCAAGCCCATTGCCGAAGCAAAGCTTGCAAAATTTGACAAATACTTCCGCGACGAAGCGACCGCCACGGTCAAGCTCTCCGCACCTAAGAACCGTGAGCGGGTGGAAGTCACCATCATGGCAGGCGGTATGATCTACCGCGGCGAGGAAACCGACGATACCTTCAGAAACGCCCTTGACCTTGCTTCGGAAGCAATTGAGCGGCAGATACGCAAAAACAAGACCAAGCTTGAAAAGCGGCTTCGCGAAAATGTTATGAGGGAATTTCCCGAAGAGCCTGTGGATGACGAGCCGATTATACGCACAAAGGAATTTGAGCTTCGTCCCATGACACCCGAAGAAGCGGTGCTTCAGATGAACCTTGTCGGTCACAGCTTCTTTATCTACTCGGATTCGGTTTCCGGCGAAGTCAATGTTGTGTACAAGCGTTCCGACGGCGACTACGGCGTTATTGTACCGAAGAAATAAGTATACGGCAAAATCCCGTCAGCGCTCAGCGCTGACGGGATTTTATTATTCTCTTCCGGTTCGGATGGCATATTCACTCACACGCCGTACATTATCCACAGCAATATGTATGCAGGAATAATTGCGGCAAGGGTAAACGGAATACCTATCTTGAAGAAATCGCTGTTTTTAACGGTATATCCTTCCTTGCGGAGAATGCCAATACCCGTAATATTCGCCGATGCACCGATGGGCGTGCAGTTGCCGCCGAGAGTCGCTCCGGAAAGCAAGCCGAAATAAAGCACCGTGGGGTCTATATTAAGTGCCGCCGCAAGACCTCCGATAACGGGAATCATGGTTGCAACATATGGGATGTTGTCGATAAACGCCGAAATAAGTACCGATGCCCATACAATCACCGTGTAAAGAACGAACACATTTCCGCCGCCTGCCTTGGCAAGAAGATTTGCCGCCGCGTCGATTACGCCCTGCTCAGAAATTCCACCTATCATTATGAAAAGACCGAGTAAAAGTCCGATGGTCTCAAAGTCGATGGTCTTGAGGGGCGAAACAACAGCTTCGGCAGTTCTTTTCCGAATGAAGTTGTAAACAAGACCCATAAGGAGAATCACACAGCATATAAGACCGTTTGTGATTGCCGGCTTGTTCGGAATAAAGGATGCGATAATCAGCGCGAGAATAGTACCTCCGAGAAGTAAAGTCGGTACGAAGTCATTAACTTTTGTCAGCTCTCCGCTCTTCGGAATAGGAGCTTTTTCTTTTCTGAAAAGAAACGCCACGATTACAGCCGAAAGTATCGCACCAAGCTCTACTGCGAAGAACATACCGGGTCTGCCCTTGTACCAGAAGAAGTCCATAAAGCTCATGTCAAGCGCCGAACCCAGCATAATGGCGGTGGTGTCGCCAACAAGCGTCGCCGCGCCCTGAAGATTTGAGGAAACCGCGATGGAGATGATAAACGGCACGGGATTCACTTTAAGCTTTTTCGCTATCTCAAGAGCAACGGGAGCTACCATAAGTACAGTTGCTACGTTGTCAACAAATGCGGAAATAATACCGGAGAACAGCGACATTGCAACTATAGCCCATTTGACATTGGGTATTTTACTCATAATAAGGTCCGCAAGAAGTTCGGGCATTTTGCTCTCAATAAACAGTGCAACCGTTCCCATTGTGCCTGCAATCATAAGAAGCACGTTGAAATCAACAGAGCCGAATATGTTTTCAAGCGAAAGCATGCCTGTCACAATGAAAACAAGTCCCGAGGCAAGAGCAATGTAGGGTCTGTACTTGCTGAATGCAAGCATAAGCACATAGGTGAGTGCAAAAAGAATCAATGCGCCGATCATCATAATGAAAACACCCCTTTAATTATCGAAATTTTAAATTTTTTCGTTATACTTAACGCCTCAGAAGCTTCCCTGCCATGCGTTTTGCCACATCGGCAAAAAACGCAAGCTGTGGGGTCCGCACCGACAGCAAAGCAAATATGAGATTCGGTAAAATTGCCGTAATTGCCGCCGCACAGATGAATCCGAAAACGGTAGTCGGTATAAGTGAGCAAACATAGCGGTTTATAAGACACACAGCCAAAATAACCGCCGTATAAATAAGATTATTTACTGCATATATCCGAATACCGCCCTCAACGCAGTGACGTCCGACGCACACCGTTTCCCATATAACACCCACAACGAGATGCGATACGGTAGTGCCGAGAAGCACGCCCAAAAGTCCCATATCGAAATAGAACAGGAACAGTGCAGATACTCCGAGATTCACCGCCGCTTCCGCAAATCCGCGCCATTTCACGGATTCAAACAGGCCACCGGCATTGATGAACATTTGATTTGTCTGCCGTATTCCGGCAAGCAGGAAGTTAAGTGCCATGATGTGAACCACAGCTTCAGAAAGAAGCCAATCTCCTCCGCCGAATGTGATTTCGATAAAACGTCCCATCAGCGTATCAAGCGCCACTGCCGAAAATCCGTACAGCCACGCAACAGCAAATATTATGTTTCGGTATATTTCCCCTCTCCGCTCACTTCCTTCGGCTATAAGATTGCCCACAGAAGCCGTCACGGCGTTTATGACCTGTGTTAAAATAACCTGTACCGTCTGCAAAAGCAGAAGATAGTTTGAATAAATGCCCACAAGTGCAACGTCCACGGAAGCAATAAGCAGATTGTCCGTTCCCGTCACCGCCACACTGCCGAAACGGGTCATAAACATGGCTTTTACGTTGCTTTTAATGGAATCAAGCTCGCTCTTTTCGGGAAATCCCTTTACAGCTTTAAGATACGGGAACATCTTCCCTGCCGTATGTGATATGGCGATGTTTGATGCCACCGTACATACAAGCTGTGCCGCAACATACAGAACAAAGCTTCCCGTGGTGATAAGAAGCACAAGCTGAAGCAGGTTCTGAATTATGGAAAACAGGCTGATATTTACGGAATTCTTATAATCCTGTTCTGATGCCGTAATAAGCGCGCGCTTGTATGAAAAGAGATAGCTTGCCGCGGAATTTGCAAGAAACAGCAGATATATGAGCGTTATATTTGAAATATGGGGGACACTCTCGGTAATAAGTGGCAAGAACGGCACAACGCACAGTCCAAGCACCGTAACGATAGCCGCCACAACGCGGTAAGCCGCGCTGTACAGGTTCATCACCCGACCAATACGTTCCCTGTCATCATCGGCAATAGGCGAATACAAAGCAAAGGTAAAAGCCGCGCCCATTCCAAGCTCACTCAGCGACAGAAGGGATAATACCGAATAAAATATGTTGTTAAGCCCAAGATATGCGTCTCCAAGCTTATTTGCAAATACGATGCGCGTAACAAAGCCGAAAATAAGGCTTACAGCCTGTCCGACAATGGCGTAAAGGCTGTTTTTTACTGAACGCTCAGATCTCATTATTTTATTTCGATAACGTCAAAGCCAAGATCCTCAACGGTCTCGCGCAGTACGCGCTCATCGGGGATATTGTCGCCGTCAACTGTAGCGGAAGCCGAGTTAAGGTCCACCTTAGCGGAAAGTCCAAGAGCCTTCAGTGCGTTTTCTACGCGAGCACTGCAATGTGAGCAGTGCATCCCTTCAATTTTGATGGTTTTCATTTTATTTTCCTCCAAAAACAGTTTTATTAGTCTTTCATTTTATACAGCCTCAGCGCGTTTGTTACCACAAACAGCGACGAAAGACTCATTGCGGCGGCACCTATCATAGGACTCAAAACTATCCCAAATGGTGACAGCACGCCTGCCGCAATCGGTATTCCAAGGGTGTTGTAGAAAAACGCCCAGAAAAGATTTTGGCGTATATTTCGCATAGTGCGCCGTGAAAATTCAATCGCCTCGGGAACGCCGTTAAGATCGCTTCCCATCAGCACTATATCAGCACAGTCGATGGCTATGTCCGTCCCCGTGCCTATGGCGATTCCCACATCCGCACGTATAAGGGCAGGCGAATCGTTGATGCCGTCACCCACAAATGCGACTTTGTGTCCGCTCTCCATAAGGGACGCCACAACACGCTCCTTATCAGCCGGAAGCACCTCTGCCGTAATATGCTTGATGCCTGCCTGTTTTGCTATGGCATCTGCGGTGATTTTATTGTCACCCGTAAGCATCATTGCTTCAACATTAAGCTCGTAAAGCCGTTCTACCGCCTGCCGTGAGGTAGGCTTTATTGTATCTGCGGCGGCTATGATTCCGATAGCCTTGCCGCCCCTCGCAAACAGCATGGGCGTCTTTCCGTCCTGTGCAAGACTTGCAAGCACATCAGTGTATTCCAAGACGGGCACCCCCTGCTCCGCCATATATGCGGCATTGCCGGCAAAGCAGACTTCACCGTCAATTACAGCATAAACGCCTCTGCCGGACACAGCCGAAAAATCCTCATATTCCACAGGCGAAGCACCGTTTTCGGCACAGTATTCGCGAATCGCCTGTGCAAGCGGATGCTCGCTGACCGCCTCAAGCGTTGCCGCAACAGATAAAAGCTCATCCTTATTTTTCGATATAACATCGGTAACAGACGGCTTGCCCTCTGTTACCGTACCGGTCTTATCAAGTGCCACTGTCTTCACCTTGTGAAGCACTTCAATAGCCTCCGCGGATTTAACGAGTATTCCTCGCTCTGCCATACGACCTATAGCCACTGTCACCGCTACAGGTGTCGCAAGTCCCAGAGCACAAGGACATGATATAACAAGCACCGAAACGGCACAGTTAAGCGCAAAATCAAAGGGTTTGCCAATAAGCATCCACACGGCAAATGTAATGACCGCAATACCCATAACCACCGGCACAAAAATTCCGCTTACACGGTCGGCAAGCCTTGAAATAGGTGCTTTTGTTGCACCGGCATCACTCACAAGGCGGATTATACCTGCAAGTGAGGTCTCAGCTCCAACCTTAACGGCGCGGTATTTAAAACTGCCGTTTTTGTTAATGGAAGCCGCCATCACGCTGTCGCCGACGCTCTTTTCAACCGGAATGGATTCGCCGGTAAGCGCGGATTCGTCAACGCTTGACGTTCCCCAAGTGACAACACCGTCCGCCGGCAAAGACTCACCTGGGCGTATGACGATAATATCGCCTGTAACAAGCTCGGATGTACTGATTTCAACCATTCTGCCGTCACGCTCAACTGTGGCGGTGTCAGGAGCAAGTCTGGCAAGGCGTTCAACTGCCGCACCCGTCTTTCGCTTACTCTTTTCTTCCATGAATTTTCCAACAGTAACAAGAGTAAGTATCATCGCCGCAGATTCAAAGTAGAGATTCTCACGGTAATAATCAACCGTCACAAAATCCCCCTGTCCGAGGCTGTAACCCATTATAAAAATCGCCGCGATTCCGTAAATCACTGCTGCCGATGAGCCAACCGCCACAAGTGAATCCATATTGGGCGCACCGTGAAAGAGTGATTTGAAGCCGTTTATATAAAATTTTCGGTTGAGATACATAATCGGAAGCGTGAGAAGAAACTGCAAAAATGCAAACACCACCGCCCCCTCGGTTTTGTGGAACAAATGGGGTGTAGGAAGTCCAAGCATATGCCCCATGGTGAGGTACATGAGCACCGCAAGAAAGCCTATTGACACAAACAGGCGTATCCGCATTTCTGCCGTAGCGGCATCACTTTTATTGTCGTCCTCAGGCTTTTCTTCGGCGGTCTTTGTCTTATTTTCAATAAGAGTCGCCGAGAATCCAGCCTTGGCAACAGCCGTGCATATCTTCTCCGCAAGCTCACCGTCCGCCACATCGGTATCAACAACCAAAAGCTTGGCAAGCAGATTAACACTCGCCGCGCCGACTCCCTCAATACGCCTGACTACCCTCTCCACAGATGCGGAGCAGGCGGCACAGCTCATTCCTTCCACATTAAATTTCAGCTTCATTTACTTGTGCCTCTTTTTAAAAATAAACAGCTTTGATGCAATATAATTTAATATCACTGTAAGTACCGCCACAGGTATTTTAGCGATGCGCTCGTTAATATCGGCAACATCAACCGAAAGCCACAAAAGTCCCGTTTCGAGCACACCCGAACCGAGGCGTACCAAAACAAATCCTGCTATCTGATAAAACAAACCTCTTGCCGATTCTGTCTTATCCTCAAAGACAAACAGCTTATTTACAATAAAGGCAAACGCCACCGCAAGCACCCACGAAATAATCTGAGCCGCAAGATAATGAAAGCCAAGATAAAGAAGTGCGTAATATGAAACAAAGCTGACGACAGTTGTAAGCACACCGAAGATGAGATACATAATGATCTCACGGTATTTTAGAAACAGTGCCTTAATTTTCTCTGTCATTCTTCAAAAACTCCTCATATCGCTCGGCTTCACCGAGAAGATTTATTGCCGCAAGCAGTGCATTTGCCGACATATTGTCGGGAAGATCAAGAAACCTGCAAAGTCTTGCCCTCTTTTCGGCAGATTTGTCGCTTCCCGAAAGTCCTGCACCAAAGAAATCGGCTTTTGACAGTTCTCTTGCCTGCCCCCTTGGTTCGCTGTTCGATGCAAAGGGTGCAAGAAGCTCGTAAATAAGCTTCGCTTCCATGCCCTCAACACCGAGAGTTCCCTCTTTTGACGGCTCTTTTTTTCTTTTTTCCTTGCCCTCGATCTGAGGGATATACAAATGATACAGCTTTTCTTTAGGCAAAATGCGGTTAAAGAATTTGCGTATCACAATTCCTGCGCCGTCAGAATCGGTAAGCACGATCATTCCGCGCGGTGCGGCAAGCCGTCTGATAAGTGCCGCCTTTTCCTCAGATGCAAACACACCGAAGCCGTCCGTTGTGATTATCTGGGCATCGGCAACACAGGACACCTTTATTTTATCGTACTTTCCTTCAACAGCTATGGGAATATCTATTTTCAGCTTATCCATACACTCAAAAAACTTTCTTTTTTCTGTACTGTGAAGCGGTAACTATCAGCCGCTCAAGCAGCAGATAATCGTCCGGCGAGCTTGTTTTAAGTGCCTTGTCTGTATCATAGCAAAGCTCTATTATCTCGGACAGTGCCTGACGCTCGCAGGTCTTTGCCTTTGCCATGCGAAGCTTTGCTACATAAGGATGAAGCCCCAGCCGCTTTGCCGCATCCTCGTGTGATATACCGGCATCGGAAAACAGTCTGAGGGCGTAAAGATCGGTAAAAATCTTGATGATTCCGCCAAGGATAACGGGAACAGGCTCGTTCTTCATGCGCATATCAGAAAGAACATAAAACGCCTTTTCATTATCTCCCGAAAGGATGGCATCAGCAAACTCGAAATCGCCGATTTCCTTGTTGCGCGAACACACAAAGTCAATATCTGCGCGGCACAGCTTGTCCCTCTCCTTGTAATGAAGATAGGCGCACAGCTTGTCTATCTCGCCCGAAAGCGTGGTCATATCGTGCCCCACAGTCTCGATAATATAGGCGCACTCCGGCAGTTCCGCGATAATCGACTCCGAGGTGAGATGCTTCTGCACCCATGAGATTATCCTCTGTGAGCTTTCGTGTGCAAACTCCACAGGAATCGCATATTCTCTGAAAAGCTTCATTGCCGCAGAGGGCGTTTTTGCATCTCCCGGATCAAAATTTTCGGGGGTTGTGTAAATAACAAGAACCGTATCTTCGCTCACGGATGCCGCTTCAAGTGCCGACTTAAGACCGTCCGTATCCTCTTTTTTGCGATACTCGGAAAAGGGTATCTCATAAAGCTCGATAAGCTTGTATTCACTCATCATGGGCATACTCATCACCGCCGCATAGAGGGCGTCTGTGGTGTAATTATCCCTTGTGAATATGAAATGATTGAAGGCGGCAGTGTTTTCGTCCTTGCATATTTTTTCGCGCAGTGAATGAAGCTCACGCTGCTTTAGGAAGTTTTCATCTCCGAAAAAAAGATACGCACCGGGCTTTATATTCTTGAATTCACTGCGAAACTGCGCCCCTGTGATAGTTTTGTTTGCCATATCAGCGAGTTGGGCGCACTATAACGTGCATAATAGTGCGCTGTACAAGGCTTCCGCGAAATTCCATGCCGTAGCTTATTTTTAGCTCGCCGCCGTCCTCTGTAAGCTCGTTTACAAGCTTCTCCGTGTCAATAACAAAGGGAAGCTCCATTTCGGGGGTGTTCTGGGTACACATTATGCGTCCGCCGTCCTCAAAGCAAAGCGAGCCGTACACATTTCCCTTTCGCTCCATAACCACGATTCCGGGATTTTTAAGCTCAAAGGAAATACTTGTGGTAGTTCCCTCCATGCCCGTAAGCTCCGTTTCGTCGTATTCCACAGCCAGCCTGCCGTCCTTAGTAAAGAGCCTGCCCTCGTAGTCAATATCAATGCGCTGTGCATCTACGGAATCGAAGCTGTCCGCACTGAACACGTCCACAGGCGTAACGTTTTTGACGTAGTTTACACTGGGCGTAAAATGCGCCGATTTTATATTTATCATTACTGTTTTTTCCATGATAAAACATATTCTCCCAAGTAACAGTATAATTATTAAGGTAATTATATCACGCTTACTCCATGTGTTCTACACATATTTGTAAATTTTCGACCTTTCGTGATATAGCGGTCATTTCTGTGCGTCGTCAGCCGCAAGATAGGCTTTAAGCACCTCGCAGATGTCGTAAAGCGGACGCGAGCCCTTGATTTTGTAGTTAACAGATGGTATTCCCGCCATTCTGAACGTAAGATTCACGTTTGAGTCCGCCGCCGCCTTTGCCCAGCGCATAGGGTCGATCTTCTCCGGAATTATGGAGATTATATCGCCTTTATGCTCGATTTTCGGTATTCTCGCCTTCTCGCAAAGGGCGCGTGCAAGCGAAACGTACATAAGCGTGTCAGCCTGTCGCGGAATCTCGCCGAAACGGTCCATCAACTCATCCGCAAGGTCGTCAAGATCGTCCGTATTCTCGATATGGGCGATCTTTTTGTATATATCCATTCGCTGAGATTCGCTCTTAATGTATTTTTCAGGCAAATACGCGTCAATGGAAATGTCAAGCTTTGATTCAAACTTAGGTGTCGGTGCCACGCCCTTTTCTTCAAGCACCGCTTCGTTAAGAATCTTCACATATAAATCGTATCCGATGGAATCAAGCTGTCCGTGCTGTTCCGCACCGAGAAGATTTCCCGCACCGCGTATTTCAAGGTCGCGCAGTGCTATTTTGAAGCCGGAGCCGAATTCCGTATACTCACGCATGGCGGAAAGACGCTTCTGTGCTATCTCGTTAAGGGACATATGGGGCGGATAGGTGAAGTAGGCGTAGGCACGTCTTGACGAGCGGCCTACTCTGCCGCGTATCTGATGGAGCTGAGAAAGTCCAAGCCTGTCGGCGTGGTCGATTATCAGCGTATTGGCATTCGGCACATCGACGCCCGACTCAATAATGGTGGTGGACACAAGTATGTCGATCTCGCCTGTAACCATGCCGCGCCAGATATCGGAAAGAAGCTCCTTGTCCATCTGACCGTGAGCCACCGCAATACGTGCATCCGGCACATTTTTCTGAATCCTCAGCGCAACGGCATCTATGTCGTCCACGGTGTTATGAAGGAAAAAGACCTGACCGCCGCGGCGAAGCTCTTTTTTTATGGCTTCGGTTATTATCATGTCGTCGTACTCCATAACGAAGGTCTGTACCGGGAAACGGTCTCCCGGAGCTTCGTCAAGCACGGACATATCACGAATACCGCTCATCGCCATATTAAGGGTACGGGGTATGGGCGTTGCGGTAAGGGTCAGCACATCCACGTTTCCGGATATCTGCTTCAGCTTTTCCTTGTGCGCCACACCGAAACGCTGTTCCTCGTCGATTATCACAAGTCCAAGATCGCGGAACTCAACGTCTTTTGAAACCAGCCTGTGAGTACCCACAATTATATCAACGTCACCGCGGCGGAGTCGGCGCAGAGTCTCCTGCTGCTGTTTGGGCGTGCGGAAGCGCGAGAGCATATCAACGCTCACAGGAAAGCCGCGCATACGGGAAAGGATAGTCTGATAATGCTGCATTGCAAGTATGGTGGTAGGCACAAGAATCGCCACCTGCTTGCCGCTCATTACAGCTTTGAATGCCGCACGGAGTGCCACCTCGGTCTTGCCGAATCCGACGTCACCGCAAAGCAGTCTGTCCATTGGCACACGGGATTCCATATCCTTTTTTATTTCCGCAATGGACTGGAGCTGTCCCTCGGTTTCCTCGTATTCGAAATCCGCTTCAAATTCACGCTGAAAATCCTCGTCCGCTGCAAAGGCAAATCCCTCTCTGCGCTGACGCTCGGCGTAGAGCTTTATAAGCTCCTTTGCCATGTTTTTTGCCGCCGCCTTCGCCTTTGATTTGGCTCTGCCCCACTCAGCTCCCCCCATTTTGGAAAGCTTCACACCGCCGTTTTCCGTATGGGCACCGATATATTTTGACACCATATCAAGCTGGTCCGTGGGCAGGTAAAGAAGGTCGTCTCCGGCGTATTTTATCTTGATATAGTCCTTGGTAACACCAACAACTGAGAGCTGTTCAATACCCATGTACATACCGATTCCGTGATTTGCGTGCACCACGAAATCACCTACGGTAAGGTCATTGTAGGAAAGTATCTTCTCCTGCGAGGAGCGGCTGTGCTTTGCACGACGTCCGCGAGAGAGTATGGTCCTTGAATAGGAATTGGGATTTTGGTACATTGAGAGAAGCGCGAATCTTGTGGCAGTAAGCTCAAAGCCGGTAAGATTAACTCCCGAAACTATAAGCGTGACGGATTCGGGCAGAGTCAGGATTCCGTATTCCGTCCCCTCTGACGCGGCAATTGCCTGAAGCCCTCGCTCGCAAAGCTCCGATGCCACGTTCTTTGCCATGGTGTCGTTTTCACAGAGCACCACCGTGCGGAACTTGCCCTCGGCGTAGTCGCGAAGATCCTCCGAGAGAAGATCCATGTTGTCGGCATAAGACACGGTCTGTTTTGTACGGAATGCGTAAAGACCCGACAGCTTTCGTCCCGGCTGATTTGTGGCAAAGGTATCGCAAAGAAGCGCACCGCTTTTGTCAAGGAACGCCTCAAAGTAGTCGGTGTGCCGCGAATAATCGGCATATCTTGGGGATATCTCTGCCTTTTCAAGCAGAGTCTCGATCTCGCTTGTGATATGGAAATCGTACGCCTTCATGCGGTCAAGGCAGGCACGCTCCTCCTGCACAAAAACAAGGGGATGACGAAGCTCACACTTCTCCGCCGCAAATGCGGCATAATCCGCAAGAGTGGTTTTATTCTCATATATGAGCGATAAATATTTATCCGTGAAATTAAGCTCCGTTCCACCGTCAAGCGCTTCGATTTCTGCGGAGAGTTCTCCCTTTACACGCTCATCCGATGCTTTTTTAAGCTGTGCCAAAGCCGCTTTTTTCATATCCTCGCGTATCTTTGCGGTTGTGACTATCTCCCGTGCAGGCGTAACCGTAAAACGGGTGAGATTTTCAATATTTCGCTGAGTTATGATGTCAAAATAACCCATGCGGTCGATTTCGTCGTCAAAAAGCTCGATTCTCACAGGATATTCGGAATAGGGCGGAAAAATATCAACGATTCCGCCGCGCACCGCATACTGACCCACACCGTCAACAAGCTCCGCCCGACAGTATCCGCCCTCCTCAAGCCGCACACAAAGCTCATCAAGTCTAAGCGGCACGTTTATGTCAATAACAGCGGTATTTGCCAAGAGAGTGTCCACCGGCATGGTAAACTGCATTGCGGCATCCGGCGCGGCAATCACGCAGTCGTACACACACTCCCCCGATGCGGCGGTAATATATGCGGACAGCACACGAAGTCTTTCAAATTCATATTCGTGGGATGATGTGATATTGTGAAACACCATATCGCGAAGCGGATACATCAGCGGCTTTAAGGAAAGCTCCGAGAGTGCATTAAAAAGCTTCAGCCCGTCCTTCTCGTCAGAGACGAGTATAAGGGCGGGAATGCCGTATTTTTCTCTCACATGGCGTATAACGCCGGCGTAAAACACCGCCCTCGCGCCGTCCGAAAGACCGCTTATCTGGAGCGGATGTGCCGCCTCATGACGTCTTGCGTCAATATTTTTAACGATCTGGTCGTACTCTTTTTCAAGCAGTATGCTCTCGGCAATTATATTTGTCATACATTACTCCAAGTTATATTTCTGCAAAATCAAAGCATTAGTTAAACTGCGACATAGCCTTGTCAATGTCGCCGCCGATTATAAGCGGAAGCGCATCCGAGGCATTCCCCATAGCGGTGAAGAACAGTTCCCTGTCCGCCTTGGGAAATTCACCCAGCACCCAATCGGCAAGGTCGTATTCCGGATGAGGCTTTGCACCAACGCCCATACGTATACGGGGAAATGCATCACTGCCGAGATGCTCGATTATGGAGCGCAGTCCCTTTTGACCGCCGTCACTTCCCTTTTTGCGTATGCGAAGCTTGCCCGGTGCTAGGTTAATATCGTCGCATATAACGGTTACATTTTCCGGTGCTATCTTGTAAAAATCCGCCGCCCCACGGACAGCCTCTCCCGAAAGATTCATAAAGGTCTGCGGCTTCATAAGAAGCACACGCTTGCCGCCAATAACAGCCTCACTTGTGAGTGCCTTGAATTTTGAGCGGTCAACCTTAACTCCTGCTTTTTCTGCAATATAGTCAAGGGTAAGAAATCCTGCGTTGTGACGGGTGTAAAGGTATTTGTCTCCCGGATTTCCGAGTCCAACCACAAGATGTGTAATAGGCTCACCTGACGGAGTTCCCGCACGCTCTATTTTTTTAAAAAGGTCAAATATATCTGCCATTATTTTGCTCCATCCGTTTAAGAAAAATTATTTAAAATCAAAACACAAATCGACGAGTCCGAATAACTCCGGCTCGCCTTGCAAGTATTTTCCTTATGCAATATTGTATCACACATAGGCAAAAAAATCAAGCAAAAAAAGATTTTTTCTTCAAAACATATCAAATCCCTTGACAGCGGCTCTGTTTTATGGTATGATGAAACCTGCAAATGAATAAACGCAGTTCATCGGAACATTAAATCATGTTCGTTGTCGGGCATACCGCCAGACGGTATGTTCGGGGATAAGGAAAGCACGGTTAGAATCCGTCACAACAGCCATTACCGTATCTCCTGCCGAAAAGCGCAGGTCAAGTCGGAATGCTTATCGTTCTGCGGCACATAAAAGTTTCCCGGGCAGGATTGGGGAGATTGTGGCAAAGATTCAGTCAGGCTATTTTATGCCCTGACTGCATTTTGGTATGGCAGGATATCAAAATACAGCCTACAAGTACCCCGCGGGGGTACTTTTATTTTATCCTTTTGCAAAAAATTCAAAGAAAAGGATAAAGTCAAAAATGAAAAAAACATTTACTAAGTCAATTTCAATCGTACTCTTACTTATTTTCGCCGTATTTTTTGCTTCCTGTAACGCTGAAGAGCAAACTGACATATGGGCGGACGCCGCATATACTGAAGATGCCGAATTCGGTGATGGCGCAAAAACCGTAACAGTGGAAATAAAAGCAGAAGAAAACAGCGTTGTATTCACAATACACACCGACAAGGACACCGTGGGTGCGGCACTGCTTGAGCATGAGCTTATTGCCGGTGAGGACGGCCCTTACGGTCTGTATGTAAAGGAAGTCAACGGTATTGTTGCGGACTTCGACATCAACCAAAGCTATTGGGCGTTTTATATAGACGGTGAAACAGCCATGACCGGCGTTGATACTACAAAAATAACAGAAAATCAAACCTATCAGCTTGTGTACACAAAGTAATGGGAAGTAAAACACCGCGTAAATCGGCAGATATACGTGAATTAGCCGTATTTGCAATGCTCGGCACGATCATGTTCTGCTCAAAGATCATTATGGAGGTTCTGCCTAACATTCACCTGCTCGGAATGCTAACCATGACCTACACTGTGGTCTTTCGGAGAAAAGCCTTGATACCAATCTATATTTATGTAGGTCTTAACGGATTATACGCCGGATTTTCCATGTGGTGGGTCCCGTATCTTTATATATGGACAATACTTTGGGCAGTAACCATGCTTCTCCCAAGGAATATGTCAAAAAGATGGGCGTGTGTCGTATATCCTGCGGTATGTGCTCTGCACGGGATTGCGTTCGGAATACTTTACGCTCCTGCACAGGCGTTTATGTTCAAAATGAGCCTACAGCAAACGGCGGCTTGGATAATTTCCGGACTTCCGTGGGACCTGCTTCACAGTGTTGGCAACTTTTTTGTGGGGATGCTTATACTCCCAATGTGTGAACTTTTGAAAAAGCTCACAAATAAACGGCATATCGGTATATAAGATACAGAATAATGTAACAATTGACAAAAGCGGTACATATATGGTATAATGTATTCGTATGTGCATTCGATGCCAAAATATTTTTATACAAGGTTGTATTTATGAAAAAACTTTTGTTTGTTTTAACTTTCTGTATCATGGCGGTGCTTCTCGCGCTGGGCGTATCCGCCTATCCCACGACCCAGTGGCTGGGCAACCATTCAGAGTTAGCAAAAGACAACGAAGCCCGTAATTTTTATGAGCTTCTCATGAACGAAGCCGAAAAAGGTGCAGACGGTTTTCTTGCCAATGTTACCCTTGGTGAGGATCTGAGCCAGAAATTCGGCGGCAAGGTTTACGGTGTCACCGTAAATGAGATTAAGGGAACGGCAAAATACACGCCCATGGGCGATGCCAACGACGTACAGCGCGCACAGGCTGCCGTTATGGAAAAAGTCGGTGCTATAGGTGAAGAACACACACACGAAGTGTGCGACGTATACATGGAGTTCCTTGCAGACCATCCCCAGTGCTTCTGGCTCACCGGAAACTGCAAAGCATCCTATTCCGTAGGCTTTTCCTATAATTCAAAAGGGGAAATATCCTACACCGTCACTATCTATTTTCTGCTGTATGTCAATAACGGAAAGGATCCCGTTTACGATGTACGGTGTGAATTTCATTCAGACCCAAAAGTAATCGCAGCCGATATCAAAATTCAGGAAAATGCCATTAATTCAATACTGGCACTTCCGGAGGTTGCGAATGCTACTTCCGTACCCGAAAAGCTTCACGCAATCAACGATGCGCTGACCTCGCGCAACGAATATTACACCGGAAGCAACCCTTCATCATCCCCTCACAGCTCACACATCGGAATCACCGCTCTTACGGGAGCATCGGGCAAAAACGGCCCTGTGTGCGAGGCTTATGCAAATGCCTTCAAAATACTCTGTGACCGTCTTGACATTCCCTGTGTTACCGTAAACGGCTACGCAGTAAACAGCGTGGGCAGCATGGAATCCCATATGTGGAACGCCGTGTATGTAAACGACCAGTGGTACGGAGTTGACGTAACATGGGATGACCCAGTTGTTATCGGCGGTACCTCCGGAGCTATATCCGGCTGTGAATGTGACGAGTATTTTCTTGTGGGAGGCGATACCGTAATCGACGGTGCCAGCTTCGAGTCCTCTCATAAAGCATCCGACAAACAGACTAACGGTTATGCCTTTCCCCTTTGCAATACCGCATACGGAATGGCTGAGGGCACAGATGCAAAGCCAAGTGACCCTCCACTCCTTCCCTTCACGGATGTACCTGCAAATCACAAAAATTTCGACGACATTCTGTACGTTTTCAGAGCCGGTCTTATGAACGGTGTTTCCGGCACGACTTTCGCTCCAAATGCTTCAGTGACACGCTCCATGCTTGTAACTATCCTGTGGCGCTTTGCCGACTCGCCCAGAACTTCAACACCTGCGGCTTTCTCTGATGTAGCTGCAAGTCAGTGGTATGCAAACGCAGTAACATGGGCCTCCTCAAACGGAATCGTCACCGGATATGCAGACGGAAGGTTTGCGCCCGACGACAGCGTTACCTGCGAGCAGGCACTCATCATACTGGCACGCTATGCAAAATCGCTTGGAATCACATCCACTGCAAAAGCCGATATTTCCTCCCTGCGCTACAGCCGGTGGGCAAGCGAGGGTGTTTCCTTCGGAGCGGCAATGGGAATCGTAAACAAAAACGAGGATCTTACCGCACCTGCAACACGCGCAGTAATCGCAGCATACCTGAACCGATTTGCAAAAATCGTTGAACAGCAGAAAAGCTGATTCTGGCGGAATTTTACACCAAACACACGCCTCTCACAGGCAAGCGGACTGTACCGGCTTGCCGTGGGGGCGTTTAATTATATAAAATGCCACAAAACATGACTGCAAACGGGTAATTTGTAAATAAAATGGCGAAATTTGAAAAAAGTTTATAAAAACTATAGCTATTTTCAAAAATATATGTTATAATATAACTTGCGGTCAGTATACCCATGCCAAATTGTGGCTAAAATCACACTGCGGCGAGGTATCCCGCACGTTTTATCACGTTAATAATTTATTATATATGGAGGACACACCAATGAGCAAAAAGTATTGTTACCTTTTCTCCGAAGGCGACGCATCCATGCGTGAGCTTCTCGGCGGTAAGGGCGCAAACCTCGCAGAGATGACCAAGCTTGGTCTTCCTGTTCCCCAGGGCTTCACCATTTCTACCGAAGCCTGCACTCAGTACTATGAGGATGGCAGAATGATCAACGATGGCATCATGGCTGAGATCATGGAGTACATCGTAAAGATGGAAGAAGTTACTGGCAAGAAGTTC
>CAJGCT010000025.1 GCA_904501985.1 uncultured Clostridia bacterium | reverse complement strand
TCTTATCGGCGAGCCGGGTGTAGGTAAAACAGCCATCGCGGAAGCACTTGCACTGAAAATTGCCGAGGGCAACATCCCCACACGCCTTAAGGGTAAGCAGATATATCTTGTTGACCTTACCGCTCTTGTTGCCGGAACTCAGTTCAGAGGTCAGTTTGAGTCCCGAATCCAAGGACTTATTAACGAGGTCAAGGAGCAAGGCAACGTTATTCTCGTTATCGACGAGATTCATAATATCGTTGGCGCAGGAGAAGCCGAGGGCGCAATGAATGCCGCAAATATACTGAAGCCTGCCCTTTCAAGAGGCGAAATACAGGTCATCGGTGCTACCACCATGAACGAATACCGTAAATATATCGAAAAGGACTCGGCACTTGAACGCCGTTTCCAGCCGGTTATAGTCAACGAGCCGTCGGTTGAGGACACTTACGACATCATCTGCGGCATCAAGCACTACTACGAGGATTTCCACGGCGTTACAATCAGCGACGATATTGCAAAACGCGCTGTTACCCTCTCCGAGAGATATATCACCGACCGTTTTCTTCCCGATAAGGCGATTGACCTTATTGACGAAGCCTCGGCACACGTTTCCCTCGGAAACACCGTTGTTGATGAGTTCAACAAGATATCCGGTGAGCTTGCGGAAACTAAAAATAAGCTTGAAGCGCTTGAGGGTGAAACCACCGAATCCGAGCTTTCCGACGAGGAGCGTTACCGCGCCATAGCGGAGCTTCGCTGTGAAGAAATAAAGCTGACAGAAAAGACAGAAGAGCTTCGTCCGGCATACGAGAAGCGTCCTGAGGTAACAAACGAGCATCTCGCGGACGTTATTGAGATATGGACCGGTATTCCTGCCACATCTATAACCGAAAACGAGTTTATGCGCCTTGACAAGCTTGAATCGCGCATAAAGGAGCACATTATCGGTCAGGACAAAGCCGTATCTGCGGTTGTTCGCGCAATCAAGCGCGGACGTGCCGGAGTTACAAGCAAGCGTAAGCCTGTATCCTTCATTTTTGCAGGTCCTACGGGCGTCGGTAAAACAGAGCTTGTAAAAACCATAGCAAGCGACCTTTTTAATACTCCCGATGCGCTTATAAGAGTTGATATGTCCGAATACATGGAAAAGCACGCCGTATCCAAGATTATCGGCTCGCCTCCCGGCTATGTGGGCTTTGACGAAGCAGGACAGCTTACCGAAAAGATCCGCCGCCATCCTTATTCCGTGGTGCTGCTTGACGAGATCGAAAAGGCACATCCCGATGTGCTTAACATCCTCTTACAGATACTCGATGACGGTAAGATCACCGATTCTCACGGCAGAGTGGTGGATTTTTCAAACACTATTCTCGTAATGACTACCAATGCAGGCGCATCCGTCGGCTCGGCACGTGCCGGATTCGGTGCTGAGGGTGCATCCCTTGAAGAAAACAAGACGGAAAAATCCCTGCTTGAATTTCTCCGTCCCGAATTTATAAACCGTATTGATGAGATAGTTACCTTCCGCGCCCTTGAAGTGGAAGATTTCGCAAGGATCGCTCACATCATGCTTTCCGAGCTTCGCGCCGCGCTATCCGAGAGGGATATGAAATTCGCGTGGACCGACGAGGCGGCAAAGCTTATTGCAGAACGCTCTTATTCAAGAAAATACGGTGCGCGTAATCTTCGCCGCTATATCCAGACAGAGGTTGAGGATAAGCTTGCCGAAATGATAATCAAATCATACGACAACCGACTTGCCATGGCGGCGCTCAGTGTTGGCGACGGCGAGCTTGCATTTGATTTAGCATGAGTATGAACGAAGTAAAAGAAGTCTGGTACGACAAAACCGTCGAACAGGCAGAGCTACGATTTAAAACCGACCGCGGACGGGGTCTTGCACACGATGCAATACCGAAAATACGCCGCGAGTTCGGCTCAAATACCGTTTACGGCACAGGCGGCAGCGACATAAAAAAGCTGATTCCCACAGATTTTACAGCTCTCCTGCTTCTTGCCGCGGTATTTACCGCAATGATATTCGATGTGCCCTTAGCCTCCGGAGCTATCGTGGGGATGATGATTCTAAACTATGCGGCGGCACTTTTCACCTACTTCAAGGCGCAAAAGGTGCTCTCCTCCATGACCGCATATTCCCTGCCCACCGCCAAGGTGCTTCGCGGCGGAAAGCCGTCTCTTATTGATATGCGTGCACTTGTTCCGGGTGATGTTATATTCCTGTCCGCAGGAGATATCGTCCCTGCAGACTGCCGTCTGTTTATGACCGACGGACTTATGATAAACGAGGGAACGCTCACAGGCATCCAAAGCTCGGTTGCAAAGGATTCCGGCTTCACCAATTTCTCACATTCACTTCCCCTTGACCGCCACGCAAACGTAGCCTTTGCCACCACCGTAGTTACCGCAGGTCACGGCAGAGGTATAGTTGTGGCAACAGGAAAGAATACTGCCGCCTGTCAGCTTGACAAAGCACCCGCACCGGCAACTCACGAGAATCTTAAGATACTGGGCACACTGAAAAAATATTGCAGTGTGTGGAGTCTTGCAATGCTGGCTCTGGTTTTTGCCATCACCCTTATAAACCTGTTTGTTCCCGGCAAGAGCGGCATATTCAACGTGTTTTTAACGGGAATATCCCTTGCCGCGGCGGCAATGTCGGAGTTTTACGTGGCATTCGGTTACATAATAGTAGGCTGCGGAATTTTCGGTGCTATGAAGCGCCGCCGCGATGTCAACGTGGGTGCGCTTATCAAAAATCCCGAAAAGCTTGAAGCTCTAAGTGAGCTTACCACGCTTATCGTCCCCAAGGACGGCATAATAACAAGTGCGGACTGCGTGGTTGACAAGATATACACGTCGCGCACTCTCTACAGTGCGTCTGATATCGACCGCGTGGACAAGCTTCGCGCCACCATTCTCTCAGGCGTCATTTCCACCGGTATCTATGGTCCGGGTCTTTCCTCGCTTAATTCATCTTCAAGAAGAATAACACCTGAGGAAGAGGCTATCATTTCGGCGGCGGATTCACTCCACCTCTACAATTCGGATATTGACCGTATGCACCCGATTTTGGAGCATATGCCCTCCGGCGGCGCATCCAAGTTTGAAACCACGCTCACGGTAGACTCGGACAAGCGTTATCTTGCAGTCTGCCGCGGTGATGCGCAGTCAATACTTGACGCCTGCGAATACTACACCGAAAACGGCGGTATCTACCGCATGACCACCGAGGACCGCCTTGAATTTTTAGGCGCGGCACAGAGTCTTACAAAAAGCTCCTACCGAGTGGCGGCTGTTGCCACCGGTCAGACCGGCTACAACAACCTTCGCCGTATCGGCTCGATTCAAAGCGACCTCACATTCGAAGGCTTTATTGCCATACGTGAGCCGCTCCAGCCCGGAGTTGCCCAGACAATCGCCCGTTGTAAGGCGGCAGGCATCCGCGTTATAATGACCACGGACAGATACGCGGAAAACGACAAATACCTTGCAATGGCAGTGGGCATTATCGAAAACGAGCGCGGCATCCTCACAGGTGTCGGTGTCGATTCCATGCACCGCGACCTGCTTCGGACAAATCTTCCGCTTTACAATATGTACGCCGGTATTTCTACCGCCCAAATGGCTGATATCGTTAAAATGATGCGTGCCGACGGTGAGCGTGTGGGACTACTCTCCGGCGGCATTAACGGAGCACTGCTCTTAAAGCGTGCTGACGTGGGCTTTACAAGAAGCATTACAATTTCGCCTAAAGCGAAGCGCACCGGAATTGATTTAAGCACACGAAGAAGCGGTGCTTATTCAAGCATTGTCGGCGGCAGTACATACGAGACCGAAGCACTTAAATTCATTTCGGACGTTGTGGTTTCGGACGCTCACAAAAGCTCCGATGGCGGATTTGCCGCCGTTGTATCGGCTCTCGAATACTCGCGCACCGTATATCTTAATCTTCTTCGCATGGTGCGCTATCTTACCACAACACAGCTCTCCCGTATATTCATCGTCCTTGGCTCAATGATTCTCGGCACCAGCGCACTTACTCCCATACAGCTCATATTCAGCGGTCTTGTTATCGACCTTGCCGCAATCCTTGCGTCGGCGTTTGCAAAGCCGCCCCACAATGTGCTGAGTATCCGCGAGCGCGCCGAGGAGACCCTTGAAAAACCGCTGTTTATGAATATTCGCGCGGTGCTGTTTGCTCTTCTTCAGGCGATCTCCGTGCTTGCAATGCATCCGCTCCTTACTCTGTTCGGATTTCAGATATCTCCGGCAGAAGCCACATCGGCGGCATTTGTGGCGTTTTGTGCCACTCAGCTTGTAACCTTTGCAGAGCTTGCATCGGAGAAAAGCATTTTCTCGTCGGGAGTACGCATTTCGGTAAGCTACCTGCTGTTTGCGCTTGGAGTTATTGGATTCACCGCGGCGGCACTGTTAATCCCTGGCATTGGCGAAGTATTCGGCGTTGTACCCCTTGGTATTCCGTCAGCCATTGCCTGTGCGGCAGCGGCGGCACTGACTCTTGCTCTTAATGAGATATACAAGCGTATATCCCGTCAGGAGCGCAAATAATGTCCTTGACAATTACACCCATTTGTGATATAATTTTTTAATGATGTAAATTTACAAACCAAACTTTGGAGGAAATAAAAATGAAATGGACAGGACTTAATGAGCTTCGCGAGAAGTATCTCTCTTTCTTTGAATCAAAGGATCACCTGAGACTTCCCAGCTACTCGCTTGTTCCGAACAACGACAAATCGCTTCTTCTTATCAATTCCGGTATGGCACCTATGAAGAAATTCTTCACAGGCGAGGTTGAGCCTCCGCGCCGCCGCGTTACCACCTGCCAGAAGTGCATCCGTACTCCCGACCTTGAGCGCGTTGGTAAGACCGCACGTCACGGCACATATTTCGAGATGCTGGGTAACTTCTCTTTCGGCGATTACTTCAAGCATGAAGCAATTGCATGGGCGTGGGAGTTTCTCACCGTTACCCTCGAAATTCCGGGCGATCTTCTCTGGCCCTCCATTTATGAAAACGATGACGAAGCGTACGACATCTGGGTAAACGAGATCGGCGTTAATCCTGCTCATGTTGTACGTCTCGGCAAAGCCGATAACTTCTGGGAGCACGGCTCAGGTCCCTGCGGCCCTTGCTCTGAGATATACTTTGACCGCGGCGAAAAGTACGGCTGCGGCTCTCCCGACTGCAAGCCGGGCTGCGACTGCGACCGCTACATGGAGATATGGAACAACGTATTCTCTCAGTTCAACAACGACGGCAACGGCAACTATACCGAGCTTATACAGAAGAATATTGACACCGGTATGGGTCTTGAGCGTCTTGCCTGCGTAATGCAGGGCGTTGACAATCTCTTTGAGGTTGACACCGTAAGAAGCATTCTTGACACCGTATGCAAAATTGCAGGCAAAACCTACGGTAACGGCGGCGAAACTGACGTTTCCATCCGC
Organism: uncultured Clostridia bacterium; assembly: GCA_904501985.1. Taxonomy (GTDB): domain Bacteria; phylum Bacillota; class Clostridia; order Oscillospirales; family CAG-272; genus Flemingiibacterium. The sequence goes on along the minus strand of CAJGCT010000025.1, from coordinate 21,334 downwards.
GTTGTTACCGACCACATCCGCTCCGCTACATTTATGATATCCGACGGCGTTATCCCCTCAAACGAGGGACGCGGATATGTGCTCCGCAGAATCCTTCGCCGCGCGGCACGTCACGGAAAGCTTCTCGGCATCAACCGCCCCTTCCTCACCGAGCTTTGCGAGGTGGTTATCGCCCAGAACAAGGACGGCTATCCCGAGCTTACCACTAAGCACGATTACATCCTCAAGGTCATCTCCATGGAAGAAGAACGCTTCGATGCTACCATCGACGCAGGTCTTTCCATCCTCTCAAACCTCATTCGCCGTGCACTGACTGACGGCGCAGATACAATCTCCGGCGACGAGGTATTCAAGCTTTACGATACATTCGGCTTCCCCATCGACCTCACCCGTGAGATCGCAGGCGAGCAGAATCTTAAGATCGACGAGGAAACCTTCCAGAATCTGATGAACGATCAGAAGAACCGCGCAAGAAGCGCAAGAGCAAACATCAGCGGTTGGAGCGACACCTCAAAGACTCTCCTTGCAGAGCTTCCCAAGACCGAATTCACCGGTTACGGCAATACCGTTACCGACGGTGCTAAGGTGCTTGCAATCATCGTTGACGATGCCCCTGTTGACACTGTTTGTGAGGGCGACTTCACCCTTATTCTCGATAAGACTCCCTTCTACGGCGAGGGCGGCGGTCAGGTAGGCGACACCGGTACTATATACGACAAGGATACCATGATTTCCGTTACCGACACCAAGAAGTCCGACGGCGTTTATATCCACCTCTGCACCATCGTAAACGGTGATGTTAAGGTAGGCGATACTGTACGCGCCGAGGTTGACGCAATGCGCCGTGCGGCTATCATGCGCAATCACTCCGCCGCGCATCTTCTTCAGGCGGCTCTCCGTCAGGTGCTCGGCTCACACGTTGAGCAGGCAGGCTCCTATGTTGACGCTACACGCTGTCGCTTCGACTTCACTCACTTCGCGGCACTTACCGCTGAGGAGATTGCAAAGGTAGAGGGTCTTGTAAACGCACATATTCTTCTCGGTGAGGAGATAATCACCAAGGAGACCGACATTGAGACCGCCCGTCACGAGGGTGCAATGGCTCTGTTCGGTGAGAAGTACGGAAGCGTTGTAAGAATGGTCAAGATGGGCACATTCTCAACCGAGCTTTGCGGCGGTACTCACCTCGACAACACCGCAAAAGCAGGTCTTTTCAAGATCATCGGCGAATCCTCCGTTGCGGCAGGCGTACGCCGTGTTGAGGCTATCACAGGTCTTGAGGTACTGAAATACATCGCAGACAAGGACAACCTCATCGTTAAGACCGCAGGCGAGCTTAAAACTAATCCCGTTGAGATCGCGGCGCGCGCGGCTCAGCTCCAGGGCGAGCTTAAGGCGGCAAAGCATGAGATCGAATCGCTTAACGCAAAGATCGCGGCGGCAGGCACTGCTGATATCATGAATAAAGCCGTTAAGGTAGGTTCGTGCACAGTAGTTGCGGCAATCACCGAGGGTATGACTCCCGATGCGGCACGCTCCGTTATCGACGATCTGAAAGCCAAGGACGATTCTATCGTAGCACTCCTTGCAACAAATGCTGACGGCAAGGCTAACCTTGTATGCGGATGCGGCAAGGCGGCTGTTGCGGCAGGTGCAATGGCAGGCAAGATCGTGGGCGCGGCGGCGGCTGTTACCGGCGGTAAGGGCGGCGGACGTCCCGACAATGCAATGGCAGGCGTTGGCGACACCGCGAAGATTGCCGATGCAATCGCGGCAGTTCCCGGAATCGTTGAGGGAATGCTGAAATAAGCTTGATTTTATATATGAAAATCCCCGTTACCTTTCGGTAACGGGGATTTTAGCTTGTCGAAAAGGTCAATAACGCCCCTATCTTCAAAATATACAATAGCACAGAAACGAAAAAGCCGCTCCCTTTGGGAGATAGGTGTAGCAGATGAATTACATCTGCCACGAGCAGCGTGACGGAGAGGGCATTTGTCACATAGGAGTGCCCTCTCAGTCACCTTCGGTGACAGCTCTCCCATAGGGAGAGCCTTTTAAATTTGTATTCAGGCGCGATACCGCCCTTACAGAAGCGGCTTTGAGGCACGGCTTAAGATGCCGTGCATATGAGCAATTGCAACGCCGTAATTCGTCATTGGAACGCCGGATTCCTTAGCGACTCTGTAGCGTCTTTGTATCTCGCGCGGATTAAGCGTGCATCCGCCGCAGTGTATAACAAGCTTATACTCTGACACATCCGTGGGGAACTCCGTGCCGGACGTAAACGCAAACTCCGGCTCAACACCGGTGTGCTTTCTTATCCACATAGGAAGCTTAACCGTGCCGATATCCTCGCACTGGCGGTGATGTGTGCATCCCTCTGATATGAGTATCTTGTCGCCCGTTTTTATGGTGTCAAGCGTCGCCGCGCCGCTTACAGCCTCGGCAAAATTGCCTTTGTAGCGTGCCATGAGCATGGAAAATGACGTGAGCGGTATTTCGGGCGGCACGATCTTCGATACAGTCCCGAAAACCTGCGAATCCGTCACCACCATTTTGGGTGACACTTTTGAAAGTGCCAATTCTACCTCGCAGTCACGGCAAACCATGGGTATTGCGCCCGCTTCCAGCAGATCGCGTATAACTTGCTGTTGTGGCAGTATCAACCGCCCTTTCGGTGCCGATGCGTCAATTGGTACAACCAGAATAACAGTGTCGCCGCGCTCTACAAGGTCGGAAATAAGCTGACGCTCCGGCTCTTTTGCGGCAAAAGCCGCAAGCTTTTCTTTGAGCGCATCAATTCCCTCACCTGTAGCCGCACTGACGCAAATCCCGTCCTCCGCTGTCGGCTTTGCAATATCGCATTTGTTGTACACAAGCACATAGGGGACGCCGCGTGATTTAACGTCCGCAATAAGTGCAGTCTCATGCTCGGACATTCCGCGGCTCGCATCCGCAACTATAACGGCAATGTCGGTCTTGGCAAGTGCCTGCATGGTCTTTTCCACACGCATAGTGCCAAGCTCGCCCACGTCGTCAAGACCGGGAGTGTCCGTAATCACAACGGGTCCCAGCGGCAAAAGCTCCATAGCCTTTGAGACGGGGTCTGTGGTTGTGCCTGCAACGTCTGACACAATGGCAAGCTTTTGGGAAGTCAGCGCGTTTATAAGCGCAGATTTTCCCGCATTGCGCCTGCCGAATATGCCGATGTGTATTCTCTCCCCCGAGGGGGTACTGTTAAGTTCAGCCATATAAATCACCGTGTCTTTGCAATGCAAAGACTTCCTGAAAATTGATATTCACACTAAAATCTGAAATCTCTCTGTCCGTTTCTTATATCCTTAAGATGCTGTATAACAAGCTTTCTCACCTTTTCGTTGGGGATATTTAAAATCTCACGGAGAATAAGGTCTGTACCGATAACTCTTGTGTCAAGGCTTGCGTAGTCCATGAGATATTCCTTAAGAGTCATAAGAGCGTTTGGATGACAGCAGTTCTGAATCTGCTTTGACTTACAGAGGTCCATGAAACGGTCGCCTGTTCTTCCCTCTCTGTAGCAAGCGGTGCAGAAGCTTGGAATGTAGCCGAGCCGCATAAGCCAATTTACAACCTCATCAAGCGTGCGATTGTCGGACACATCAAACTGCGCCGAGCTTTCGTCCTCCGGCTCAGCCTCCGCATATCCGCCAACACTTGTACGGGATGCGCCGGATATCTGGGAAACGCCAAGGCGAAGCACCTTTTCACGAACCTCCTTGGATTCGCGTGTGGAGATGATCATGCCCGTGTAAGGCACGGAAATGCGGATAAGCGCACAGATTTTAGCAAAAATCTCGTCAGAAATAGAGTTGTCGAATGCGGATGGGTCAATATCCTGCGCCTTTTTAATGCGCGGAACGGATATGGTGTGCGGTCCGACGCCGTGAACGGCTTCAAGATGCTCCGCGTGCATAAGGAGTCCTGCACATTCGTAGCGATAAAGCTCAAGACCGAAGAGCACGCCAAGTCCCACGTCGTCAATGCCGCCCTCCATAGCTCTGTCCATCGCCTCGGTATGGTAGCAGTAATCATGCTTCGGACCTGTGGGATGAAGCTTTTCATAGCTCTCCTTGTGATATGTTTCCTGGAACAGAATGTATGTACCGATACCTGCATCGGCAAGCTTTTTGTAGTTTTCAACGGTGGTTGCGGCAATATTTACGTTAACGCGGCGAATAGCACCGTTTTTGTGCTTTATTGAGTATATGGTGTTGATGGATTCAAGGATATATTCAATTGGGTTGTTCACAGGGTCCTCGCCGGCTTCGATTGCCAGACGCTTGTGACCCATGTCCTGAAGCGCGATAACCTCACGCTTTATCTCCTCCTGAGTCAGCTTCTTTCTCGGAATGCACTTGTTCTTCAGGTGATACGGGCAGTATACGCATCCGTTCACGCAGTAGTTTGAAAGGTACAACGGAGCGAACATAACGATTCGGTTGCCGTAGAACTGCTTCTTGATGTCCTCGGCAAGGTCGTACATCTCCCTTATCTTCCCCTCATCCTCGCAGGCAAGCAGCACGGAAGCCTCGCGGTGTGTAAGTCCCTTGCACTGGCGCGCCTTGTTTAAAATTTCGTCAATAAGCGCCATATCACTTTTATGCTCGTCGGCATAAGCGAGTGTGGCTCTGATTTCTTCATCGGAAATAAATTCCTCGGCTTTTAAAGATTTAATGTCGTACATGGTGTATTATCCTTTCAGTTAATTTTCTATATATTCATCGAATCGCCGCGCGACATATCGAGAACGCAGTTTATCTTGGCAAACCGTTCTGCAAGCTCCTTGATATGCTCCGCGGTTTCGTCTCCGGAACACAGCTTGTCGTTGTACAGGAGATATTTTTTTCTCACGTCCACCGGCGACAGATTTGGCATGACTACGTTTGCACCTGCAAGCACTCCGCGCTCTCTGCCGTCCGGCGCAATAGTACCAAGTGCCGTTGTGGCAGGAAGCAGAACCTTTGGTATCATGATTCTTGTAAGTGCAAGCATAAACAGGGTCAAATCAAGCGTTCCTGCGCCAAACTCGCCAAACGGTGTATCTTTATGTGGGATAAACGGACCGATTCCCACCATTTGCGGCTGAAGCTCACAGAGAAACAGCAGATCTGCGGCTAAATTTTCGCTGGTCTGATAAGGTGAGCCTACCATAAAGCCTGCTCCCACCTGATATCCGAGAGATTTCAGGTCGTAGAGGCATTTTTTTCGTTTTTCAAGCGTCAGCGACTCCGGATGAAGCCTCGCGTAGTGCAAATCTGTGGCAGATTCGTGTCGGAGCAGGTATCTGTCAGCTCCTGCCTCGCGAAGTGCCTTGTATGACGCGTAAGGACGCTCGCCCACCGAAAGAGTCACCGCGCAGTCTGGGTGAGCTTCTTTTATGGAAGCTACGATATCGCAAAGGAGCGCATCGGTATAATGACCGTCCTCGCCGCCCTGCAAAACAAAGGTGTGGAATCCAATTCCTGCGCCGTAATCGGCACATTCGAGAATCTGCTCCTTTGTAAGGCGGTAACGCTCCGCATTTTTGTTATCGCGGCGCAGACCGCAGTAGTAGCAGTTATTTTTGCAGTACGAGGTGAATTCGATAAGACCTCGCAGAAACACCCGTCTGCCGTAGTGCTCGTCGCGAAGCGATTCGGCGTGTCGCCGTGCGGTTTCGTAAATTTCAGCCGCCGCATCTCCGCCTCTGCGGAATGTATCTATAAGCTCGGCAAGCTCCGTCTTTTCGGGAAGCTCGCCATTTATTATTTTTTCGAGAGTTTTATTCACCGGTATCACCGACCTTTGAATAGATGGTTTTTGATGTAACTCCTCGCAGCGCTCCAAGCTTACCCGACATTGCAGAGATAACGTCAGCCGGCGCGTCAACCGCAACGCTTATTATGGATATCCCCCTCTCGCGGTGAGGCACGCCCATACGTCCGATGATGTATTCGCCGTATGTGTGAAGTATTTCGTTAAGTCTCGCAGTGGATTCGGTGTCCTCCACCACGATTCCGATAAGTGCAACTCTTGTATTCATTATATCCTCCGCCCCGGGGCAAACAAAAATCCCCGGCAATTCTGCCGAGGAACGCACAAATAGACACAGCTATGGTGTTATCGTTATCCGTACATCTTTTGTGTCGGGCGCACCCTTCACGGCAGAAGTTGTTAATTTTATAACAATATTATATCACACTTTTTTATAAAATGCAATAGGTTTTTGGGGAAAACGGGTCGCTTTTTTGAAAAAAAGCTCCGCAAAAAACTTTATACAGGAAATATCATACCGCCAAGGCGAAATGAATGCAGAATCGTTTGAACGCCACATTCGCGCCGCCTGCATGGCCCCGCACCATTCCGGCGGCTTGGATATGCGTAACCGATTGTACGGCGTGGCGCGACCGCTTTGCGGCGCGCATCGTCACTTTTGCGTATTTGCAACACCTGCTATATAATCTATGGTTACACCATAAAAATCTGCAAATTTTTTTGCCAATTCGAGCGGAATATCGCTTTCGCCGTTTTCATATCTCCTATACTGTGTTAGTTGCATAAAAAACATTTTTGCAATCTCCGCTTGTGTTTTATCAATATCATGTCTCAAATCTTTAAGTCGGTTATAATATTTTTTCATAATACCACCTCAAGATATATTATACACCATCGCACAAAAAAGTGTTGACAATCGCACAATATTGTGCTATAATTATTTTTAATAGCACAATATTGTGCGATATTTTCTTGAAGAGGTAACATCATGTACACAGAAAAAGAATTGGCGCGATTCTGCCGAAATATAATGAATCTCCGTAAAATACACGGTCTTTCAAAAGCGAAAATGGCTGTAATTTTGGGAATTTCCTGTAAAACGCTTGAAATACTCGAAAGCGGAACGATTCCGAAGCGGCTGTCCTGCGAGGTCATTGTAAACGCGGCAAACTATTTTAACATTTCCCCACATCAACTGTTTATAAACGAAATACATACCGAATAACCGCAAAATCGGCAGGAGCAAACGCTCCTGCCGAAAGATTACATATATTTAAGACAACGTAATGCGCATTGATTGGCAAATTGAGAATATTGCGTTCTGACGAGGCGGCGAGGACGTCGCCCACTACAGATTTAACAAAATATGACGTCGTGACCGCACCGCGCGCCGCAAAGCGGTCGCGCATCACCCACGCAAACAAATACCGCAACCCAAGCCGCCGTAATGGTGCGGGGCCATGGAGGCGGCGCGAATGTAGCGCCCTAACGCCTCTGCAATCTCGTTGCCGTAGCGGTGTAGTATTTCCTTGTATAAAGTTCTTTGCGAAGCTTTCTTTCAAGAAAGCGCGTAATTCCTATATACAAGCACCTACCGAATTCCACACCTTACTTCTTCCCCATCAGCTTGACCATAACAGCCTTTTGCGCGTGGAGACGGTTTTCAGCCTCTTCGAAAATCTCGTTTGCGTGAGCCTCGAATACCTTGGCTGTGATCTCCTCCTCGCGGTGAGCCGGCAGACAGTGCTGTACCATAGCATCCTTTGCCGCAACATCCATAACCGCATCGTTGATCTGATAACCCTTGAATGCGAGTCTGCGCTTCTCTGCCTCGTCCTCCTGACCCATGGACGCCCAAACGTCGGTGAACAGAACATCAGCACCCTGTGCCGCTTCAAGTACGTTGTCGGTCATCTTAAACGCGCCGCCGTATGCCTTGGCGAAATCAAGCACCTGTGAATCGGGACGGTATCCCTCAGGACAAGCAACGGAAACATTCATACCAACGGTAAGACCACCCACAATAAGGGAGTTTGCCATGTTGTTGCCGTCGCCGATGTAGCACATCTTGAGACCGTCAAAGCCGCCCTTAAATTCGCGGATGGTCTGAAGATCGGCGAGCACCTGACAGGGATGGCAGTAGTCGGTAAGACCGTTGATTATCGGAATGCTTGCATACTCAGCAAGATCCTCGACCTCTTTCTGCGCAAAGGTGCGGATCATGATGCCGTCAAGATAGCGTGAGAGCACGCGCGCGGTGTCCTCTACAGGCTCGCCGCGTCCGATCTGAAGATCGCGGGATGAGAGGAACAGTGCCTGACCGCCAAGCTGATACATACCCGTTTCAAAGGAAACGCGGGTTCTGGTGGAAGCCTTCTGGAATATCATACCGAGAGTCTGACCTGCAAGATGCTTGTGCTCAATGCCGTTCTTGGTCTCGTATTTGAGCTGCATTGCAAGATTTAATATGTCGTTTATTTCCTCTTTACTCAGGTCAGCCATTTTCAAAAGATCGTTGTACATTATGAAAAATTCCTTTCTGTATTGTTTTTTAGGCAAGTGCCGCCGCTAAAATTGCGGCACCCTTGTCAATTTCCTCGTAGGAAATCGTCAGCGGAGGAAGAAGCCTTATTACATCCTTGCCGGCGGTGAGCACGAGAAGTCCGTTGTCCGCACAGGTGTGTAGCACATCCTTGGGATTGCCCTCGATGGCAAAGCCAATCATAAGTCCGCGTCTGCGAACAGCCATGACCTTTGAGGGACTTGCCGCCATGACACGGTCTACTATATACTGTCCCTTTTTCTCAACCTCAGCTAAAAATTCCGGAGTGTTAACGCGCTCAATTATCTCAAGCGCTCCTGCGCAAACCACGGGATTTGCACCGAATGTTGAGCCGTGCATACCTGCCGACAGCGTGTTCTCCACCTTTTCTCCGCCGATGAATGCGCCGATAGGAAGTCCACCGCCAAGACCCTTGGCAAGAGTGAGAATATCCGGTTTTACGCCGAATGCTTCGAATCCGAACAGCTTTCCTGTTCTGCCGATACCTGTCTGCACCTCGTCGAAAACAAGAAGCACATCACGCTCGTCGCAGAGCGCACGAAGTACCTTTACATAGTCGGTGTCAAGCATATTGACACCGCCCTCGCCCTGTATAGGCTCGGCAAAGACCGCGCACACATCGGCTGTCATAGCCTCACGCATGGCATCAATATCGTTTGCAGGAACGTACTTGAATCCCTCGGTGAAGGGGTAAAAATACTGATGGAACACGTCCTGTCCCGTCGCCGCAAGGGTTGTAACGGTACGTCCGTGGAAAGAGCTTTGCAAAGTGATTATCGTGGCTCTTCCCTCGCCGTATTTGTCGTATGAGTACTTTCTTGCAAGCTTTATCGCACCCTCGTTTGCCTCAGCGCCGGAGTTCCCGAAGAATACACGGCGGAGTCCTGAAGCCGCCACAAGCTTTTCTGCAAGCTTTCCTGCTGATTCGCAGAAAAAGTAGTTTGAAAAATGCTGAATCTTACCAAGCTGTGCCGTAACGGCAGATATCCAGCCCTCGTCGCACCAGCCAAGGCAGTTTACGCCGATGCCGCTGGTAAAGTCTATGTAAGTCTTGCCCTCGGAATCACACATCGTGGCATTTTTACCCGAAACAGGCGCAATTTCAAGCCGCCCGTAGGTCTGCATGATGTTTTCCCTGTCAAGGGCAAATATTTCGTTTGTAGTCATGACTCCCTCCGATTATTTCTTAAACAGAGTACCGATACCTTCATCGGACAGCATCTCTATAAGGATTGAGTGGGAGATTCTTCCGTCAAGAATAACGGTGTGAGCAATGCCGCCCTTAACAGCGTCAACACAGCACTGTACCTTGGGTATCATACCGCCGCTGATAACCCCCTCTTCGATAAGTCCCTCAACCTCGTCAAGACGGATTTCGGGAATAAGAGTGTCCTCGTCCTTAACATCACGCATAACGCCGCGAATGTCGGTCAAAAGAAGCAGGTTGGATGCACCGAGAGCAATTGCTATTTTGCAAGCCGCGGTGTCGGCGTTGATGTTGTATACAGAGGAATCGTCGTCACCGAGAGCAACGGTTGAAACAACGGGAATGTAACCCTTTTCGATGTTGTCCTTGATTATTGAGGTGTCAACCTCGTATATCTCGCCCACGTTTCCGTAGTCGGCATCCCCATCAAGCTTGTGAGCCTTTATCATGCCGCCGTCAATGCCGCAGAGTCCCACAGCCTTGCCGCCGATACGCTCTATTTTGTTTACAAGGTCCTTGTTGGTCTTGCCGGCAAGCACCATCTGAACGATCTCGATAGTTTCATCGTCCGTGTAGCGAAGACCGTTTATAAACTTGGATTCCTTGCCCACACGATTAAGCATCTCGGAGATCTCCGGTCCGCCGCCGTGCACAAGAACCACGTTGATTCCGACAAGAGTGAGAAGCACAAGGTCGGATATGACCGCATCCTTAAGTCCCTCATTGATCATAGCGTTACCGCCGTATTTTACAACAATGGTCTTGCCTGTATATTTCTGTATGTACGGAAGTGCCTGTGTGAGAATAGTGGCTTTTTCCATGTTAGAAAGAAAATTCATTTTATGTTACCTCTTTATTGTGATACCGATGTGTTGGGGGACCGCAGTTTGCGGCGGTTTGCGAAGCAAATTGCTGTCATTGACAGCAAAGGCGCAAACTGCCTTGGTCGCAAATGCGGAGCACCGCCTCTTTGCAGTTTGCGGCGGTTTGCGAAGCAAATTGCTGTCATTGACAGCAAAGACGTAAACTGCACAGGTCTAAGTGCGGAGCACTTATGACCTATAGTCTCCGTTGATTCTTACGTATTCGTAGGACAAATCGCATCCGTATGCAATGGCGGATGCGCCGCCGCACTTCATGTCAACATCAATTGTGATGTGGCGGCGAAGAAGAATGGTCTTGGCAAGCTCCTCGGAGAAATCAACGCCGCGTCCGTTCTCGCACACCAAAATCTCGCCTGCGTGGGAGATAAACTTAACGTCAATCTTATCCGTGTCAATGTCAATGCCGGCATAGCCGAGAGCGCAGAGGATTCTGCCCCAGTTAGCGTCCGCACCGAACATTGCGGTCTTTACAAGAGAGGATGAGATAACCGATTTTGCAAGTACACGCGCGCCCTCTACATCCTTGAAGCCGTGAACGTTGCACTGGATAAGCTTTGTCGCGCCCTCGCCGTCGGAAGCGATAGCGATGGAAAGACGGCGGCAGATTGCCTCAAGTCCTGCCTTGAATGCGTCAAAATCCGCCCCCTCAGAGGTGATTTCAGCGTTTCCTGCCTTGCCCGAAGCCATAACTGTGACCATATCGTTTGTTGAGGTGTCACCGTCAACAGAAACCATGTTGAAGGTGTCCTTGATAACCTCGGAAAGCGCTTTTTGGAGCATTTCAGAGGAAACTGCGGCATCGGTGGTTATAAAGCACAGCATAGTCGCCATATTGGGGCGAATCATGCCCGAGCCCTTGCAGATACCGCCGATGTGAACGGTCTTTCCGCCGATTTCAAGCTCATATGCATACTCTTTCTTCTTAACGTCGGTGGTCATGATAGCGCAGGCGGCCTTGTCGGATGCCTCAGCACCGTATGCAAGCTCCGCTACAAGCTGGGGAATGCCATTCTCAATAGGCTCGATCGGAAGCGGAACACCGATAACGCCTGTGGATGCTACGATGATATCGTCGGCATTTATATTAAGTGCCTTTGCAAGCATATCGCAGGTTGCGTTAGCCTTGTCGTATCCGTCAGTGTTGCAGGTGTTTGCGTTTCCGCTGTTGCAGATAACAGCTCTTGCCTTACCGTTTGCAAGATGTGCGCGTGTGACGCCAACGGGAGCGGCGAACACCTTGTTAGTTGTGTAAACGCCTGCCGCTGTGCACATATCATCGGCAAGTATCAGCGCAAGATCGCGCTTCTGCTTGTTTTTGCGGAATCCTGCATGGATTCCCGAAGCCTTAAAGCCTGCGGCAGCACATATGCCACCCTCAATGGCTGTAATCTTATAATCGGTCATTTCAAAATTTCCTTTCGTTTATACATAGCCGCCGTTGACACCGAGTATCTGACCCGTAACATAGGTCTGACGGCTGAGAAAATATATACATTCGGCAACTTCCATGGCAGTGCCCATTCTCGCCATGGGTATCTCACTGACAAACGCCGCCATGTCATCTTCCGAAACATTCTTGTTCATGTCCGTGTCGATAACGCCCGGACATACACAGTTGACACGGATACCCGACGGTGCCATTTCCTTGGCAAGAGCTTTGGTGAAGCCTATAAGTGCCGCTTTTGAGGTGGAATACTGCACCTCGCAGGACGCGCCAACCTGTCCCCAAATAGAGGAAACATTGACGATACTGCCCTTTTTTTCGTGAAGCATATATGGGAGCGCATACCTTGTGCAGTCCATTGCACCGAAAAGGTTGATATCAAAGAGCCTGCGCTCGCGCTCAATAGAGAGCATATCAAAGGGCATCATTTCGTCGATTGCGGCATTGTTTACAAGCACGTCTATCCGACCCTCAAAGCCTGCCGCAAATTTTACGAGAGCTTCGCACTCACAGCTCTTTCCAACATCCGCCTTGAAGATGTGAGCCTCGCCGCCGCTTTTGTTTATGCGACAGGCGACTTCCTTTGCCGCATCCTCGGAATTATTGTAATTGACAATAACGCGCCATCCGCGCTCGCCGAAATACTCTGCCGCCGCCCGTCCGATTCCGCGTGACGAGCCTGTTATGAGAACCGTTTCCATTATCAGAACGCCGGAGGGATCATATTAAGTCCCATGGTTTCTTCAAGTCCGAAGCGGATGTTCATATTCTGTATTGCCTGTCCTGCCGCGCCCTTTACCATATTGTCGATGCAGGAAGAAATGATAAGCGTATTTGCGTGAGTATCAACGTGGATCGAAATATCGCAGTAGTTTGACATCTTTACGTTTTTAATGTTGGCGTATGAGCCCAGCTTTTCGATTCTTACAAACTTCTCGTCCTTGTAAGCATCGCACCATACAGCGTGAAGCTCCTCGGCACTCATGGAAGCACCCTTACCCGTCATGCGGCAGTAGAGTGTGGATTCAATACCGCGGTTTACGGGAAGCAGGTGAGGTACAAAGGTAACCTTTACAGGAGAGCCTGCAAGATAGGTCAGCGTCTGCTCAATTTCGGGAGTGTGACGGTGAGCACCTGCCTTGTATGCCGCAAATGCCTCGTTTGTGTCGGGGTAATGAGTCCCCTGAGTAAGACCTCTGCCCGCACCGGTCACACCGGACTTTGAGTCGATAATAATATGATCGGTTTCGATAATGCCTGCCTTTATAGCCGGCATAAGTGCAAGAGAGATGGATGTGGGATAGCATCCGGGATTGCCGATAATTGGCGCATCCTTTATCTCATCCCTGTGAAGCTCCGGAATGCAGTACACAGCCTCGGTGTGAAGCTCGGGGTGCTTGTATTCCTTGCCGTACCACTTGTTGTAGTCCGCTTCGTTATGAAGACGAAAATCCGCACCGAGGTCAATAAGCACAGTGCCTGCCGCCTTGCATTTAACCGCAATCTCCTCGGAGACGCCATGAGGAACAGATGCAAACACCACGTCACAGCGCGGTATTATCTCATCAACGCCCTCAAGGGTCATGGGAAGTATCTCTTTAAGATTCGGGTAGATGTCGTCAAGCTGCTGTCCCGTATTTGAAACGGAAACCACAGCTTCGATTTTAACCTGCGGATGATTTATAAGTATGCGCGCAAGCTCCGCACCTGCGTAGCCTGTTGCGCCGATTATTCCAACCTTTATCATTTGTTTTCCTCCAAAAAGCGATCGACGATCTCTATCTGATAAAGCACGGATTCCTTTGCAGGACCGCCGCGGACCTTTCTGCCGTTTACACAGTTCATAAGGTCGATAGCCTCGTACACATCCTCGTCGAATATTTCGCACACATCGCGAAGCTCGGAAACAGAAAGCTCCTCAAGAGTCTTGCTGTTATCAATGCAGTACGCAACAAGCGTTCCCGAAACCTTGTAAGCATCGCGGAACGGCATTCCTTTCTTGACAAGGTAATCCGCAAGGTCGGTGGCGTTGATGAAGCCCTGCGCCGCCGCACGTCTCAGTCTGTCTGCGCGTACAGTCATTGTGGCAAACATGGAGGTGAACACCTCAAGGCATATGAGAGTGTTGTCGATAGCATCGAATATGGCTTCCTTGTCCTCCTGCATATCCTTGTTATACGCAAGGGGGAGAGATTTCATCATGGAATACAGTGCCATCATGTCGCCGTATACCCTGCCCGTCTTTCCGCGGACAAGCTCCGCAACGTCGGGGTTCTTTTTCTGGGGCATAATGGAAGAGCCTGTAGAAAAAGCATCGTCAAGCTCAATAAATCCGAACTCGGAGGAGCACCAGAGAATGATCTCCTCGGAAAAACGGCTCATGTGCATCATAAGAAGCGATAAATCAGATGAAAGCTCCAAAACAAAATCTCTGTCAGAAACACCGTCAATTGAGTTTTCGGTGACTTTTGGGAATCCGAGAAGCTCCGCCACACGCTCACGGTTTATTGGATAGGTGGTGGAAGCAAGCGCACCTGAGCCGAGCGGCATTACAGCCGTGCGTCGCTCGGTGTCACAGAGTCTGTCATAGTCGCGCATGAGCATCTGCGCATAGGCAAGGATGTAGTGCGCAAAGGTCACAGGCTGAGCACGCTGAAGATGAGTGTAGCCTGCCATAACAGTGTCGGTGTGAAGCTTAGCCTTGTCCGATATTGCAGCGAGAAGCTCCAGCACACGTTTCTTTATAACTTTTATCTCGTCGAGCAGATACATACGAATATCCAGAGCCACCTGATCGTTGCGGCTTCTTGCGGTATGCAGACGCTTACCGGTGTCGCCGATACGGCTTGTCAGGATTGTTTCGATATTCATATGGATATCCTCGGCGTCAACGGAAAACTCCTGCTTTCCGTCCTCGATGTCGGAAAGTATCTCAGTGAGTGCCGCCACTATTTTATCAGACTCACTCTTTTCAATAATACCGCACTCGCCAAGCATAGTTGCGTGAGCGATAGAGCCTGTTATGTCCTGACGGTACATTCTTCCGTCAAAAGAAATAGAGGAGTTGAAGTCGTTAACACGGGAATCAACATCCTTTTTAAAACGTCCTTGCCAGAGTTTCATCTTAATATTCCGTGCGGAATCGCTTGAATCCGCATCCTTTCCAAATGTTCTGTAAAACCAAAAAATTTCCCCACAGCCGAGCCGGTGGGGGCGTCGGGGGGGCGGAGCGGCGCCTGAGCGCAGCGCTCCCCCGACATCAGGGATAGCCCGCAAAGCGGGCGTAAGGGGCAGCCGCCCCTTAAATAATCAATCGTTTAAGCAGAATGCTTAATTCCCACGCTTCGCGTCAAGCTTCGCCTTAACCTTGATCGGGAGACCGAAGAGGTTGATAAAGCCTCTTGAATCAGCCTGGTTGTAATCTTCATCCTCGCCGAAGGATGCGGTCTGCTCATCGTAAAGAGTATAGGGAGATGTAACACCTGCATTCATAATGTTGCCCTTGTAAAGCTTAAGAGTAACATCACCGGTAACGGTCTCATTTACCTTGTCAACAAAGGCGCAGAGAGCTTCACGCAGAGGTGTAAACCACTGACCGTTGTAGCAGAGATCAGCCATCTTGGGAGCTACCTGTGCCTGCATGAAGTGGAAGGTCTCCTTGTCAAGAGTGATGGTCTCAAGTACGTTGTGTGCCTTGTAAAGAATAGTTCCGGCAGGAGTCTCGTATACGCCGCGGCTCTTCATACCAACAAGACGGTTCTCAACGATGTCGAGAAGTCCGATGCCGTTTGCACCGCCGATCTCGTTAAGATAAGTTACAAGCTCCACGGGCCCCATTTCCTTGCCGTCAACTGCGGTGGGAACACCCTTTTCAAAGTGAATCTTTACGTATGTAGGCTTGTCGGGAGCCATTTCGGGGGATACGCCAAGCTCAAGAAAGCCGGGCTTGTTGTACTGCGGCTCGTTTGCAGGGGATTCAAGGTCCATACCCTCGTGGGAAAGATGCCACAGGTTCTTGTCCTTGCTGTAGTTTGTCTCGCGGTTTATCTTAAGGGGAATAGTGTGTGCCTCTGCGTAGTCGATCACATCGTCGCGGGACTTGATATCCCACTCACGCCATGGAGCGATGATAGCCATGTCGGGAGCAAATGCCTTTATGGTCAGTTCAAAACGCACCTGGTCGTTGCCCTTACCGGTACAGCCGTGGCAGATAGCATCTGCGCCCTCAGCCTTTGCAATCTCAACAAGACGCTTTGCAATGCAGGGACGTGCATGGGACGTACCGAGAAGATAATCCTCGTATTTTGCGTCAGCCTTAAGGCAGGGCCAGATGTAATCGGTGATGTATTCTTCCTTAAGGTCCTCAATATAGAGCTTGGAAGCACCGGTCTTTATTGCCTTCTCTTCAAGTCCGTCAAGCTCGGTTCCCTGACCAACGTCACCGGAAACAGCGATAACCTCGCAGTTGTTGTAGTTTTCCTTCAGCCACGGAATGATGATAGATGTATCAAGACCGCCGGAGTATGCAAGCACTACTTTTTTGATGTTTTTCTTATCCATTTTAATCTCCCATCCGCCGCCATGAAGGCGGCACAATAAATTTAATGAAATTCAAATGTGTTTGCTTTGCAAACAAAAATGGGACGGGACCCATTTTTAATTTGAATTTTTTTGCGTGAACAGTTAACAAACGCTTGCGTTATATAAGCTTTCACGCTATGTACCTCTTTTGATAGAATTTTTATTATGCATATATTATACATTGTTTTTTGCATAAATTCAAGATAATTATGGCATAACATGTATAAATATTCACCTCGATGTTTTATATAAAAGTGATAAATATGTATAAATTCCGTGTATACCGCAAATTTTATACATTTTTTCACATTTTCCAAAACATCGGCACGCTACCTTATATTATAACCTATATTGGCGAAAAAATCAAGGTGATTTTATAAAAAAATCGGGAAATTTATATGTGCGCCAATTTTGACGCCATAAAACGAAAATGAAAGGAGTAAAAAATGAATATATTCACAAGAACACTATCGGTACTCTGTGCGGCATCCGTGATTATTGCACCTGTAAGTGCCGCGGCGAGTACAGCCGAGCTTCGCTGGTACTGCAAACCCAACGACAGCCACACACAGCCGCCGCTTCCATCGGAATTTAAATTTGTAGAGGACCTCGGCGGCGTTTATATTGACCGCGAGCACGGCGACGACTGTGCCGACAAGGTGATATATCTCACCTTTGATGTGGGATATGAAAACGGAAATGTGGCAAAAATTCTCGACATCCTGAAAAAGCACAACGCGCAAGGCACATTTTTCGTCCTTGAACACGTTATATCGGAAAACACAGACCTTGTTCGGCGTATGTTTGCCGAGGGACACACCGTTGCAAACCATACCATGTCACACCGAAACATGGCGGCGGCTGACAGGGCGGCATTTGAATCGGAGCTTCACGGACTTGAAAAGCTATGTCTTGAGCTGACAGGAGAAAGGATGGCAAAGCTCTACAGACCGCCAGAGGGATGCTTTTCCGAGAACAATATGAAGATTCTTTCGGAAATGGGCTATAAAACCGTATTTTGGAGCTGCGCTTATGCCGATTGGGACAACAAAAACCAACCCTCTCCCGCATCTGCACTTAAAAAGCTTAACACACGTCTCCACAACGGTGAAATCTTACTGCTTCACCCCACATCAGAAACCAACGCCGCGATACTTGACGAATTTCTCACAGGTCTTGAAGCTGACGGCTACAGAATAGGCTCGATTACGGAATTATGCGGCGTATAAAAAGATTTTTTTGTTTAATTGTGCCCTTTTTCCTCGCCTTTTCGCTTCATGCAGATGACAGCCTTGCGGACGTCTATTTTTCCTGCGGAAACGATTCAAAACGTATAGCAATCACCTTTGACGACGGTCCGCACTACAAATACACCGCGGAGATACTGGATATCCTCAAGGAATACGATATAAAAGCCACGTTTTTTGTAGTGGGACAGCTTGCACAGCGTTATCCCGAGCTGATACTCCGCGAGCTTGCCGAGGGACATGAGGTTGCAAGCCACACATGGTCGCATCCCCACATATCGGAAGTGACCGAGGACTCCCTTGCAAACGAGATTGTAAGCACCGAGGAGCTTATATTTGAGCTTGCCAAATACCGTCCGAGGCTATTCAGACCGCCTGAGGGAAAATACAGTGATACCGTCCGCCGTGTTGCGGCAGAGCTTGATTACGAGGTGGTGCTTTGGACTGTGGACACCAGAGATTGGTCGCACCCCACCGTCGACAAAATAGTGGAAACTGTACTTGAGAACACCGAATCCGGCTCTATAATCCTCTGCCACGATTTTATCGGAAATAACAGTCCCACCCCCGAAGCACTTCGCAGATTTCTTCCGGAATTAAAAAGAAACGGCTACGAATTCGTAACCGTTTCAGAGCTTATTTTAGGTGATGATTAGCCTTTAGTCAATGGAATATTTTGCGGCACAAGCGCGGTATTCGTCCATGAACTGATGCTCATTCTTAAGATCAGCTAAATACTTGTGCATATCGTAGGACTGTTCCGCCGCTCTGATCATACAAGCGGCAATGTTGGAGCAATGGTCGGATACGCGCTCGTAGTTTGTGAGAAGGTCAGAGAGAATGAATCCAAGCTCGATGGTGCACTTGCCGCCCTGGAGTCGGTCGATGTGCTTTGCTCTTATCTGCTCTTTGAGGTCGTCGATAACCTGCTCAAGAGGCTCTATGTGAGTTGCCGCATGAAGATCCTTTGAAATAAGGGCATCATATGTAAGTGTGAGTATCTCAGACACCGCAAGAGATATGGTCTTAAGCTCCTTTTTAGCTTCAGGCGAGAAGGTAATTCCCTTCTTGTTCATCTCCTCTGCCGCTTCCTGAATATTCACCGCATGGTCGCTTATACGCTCAAGGTCTCCTATATTATGGAGCAGACGCGTGGCGGTCTTGGAATCCTCGATAGAGAGGTCCTTCGAGGACAGCTTGACAAGATATGTTCCGAGTCTGTCCTCGTACTTATCCACTTCATTTTCAAGCTCTGTGATAACTTCGGCATCGGCCTCCGAATATTTTTCCACAAGGTCCATTGCACGGTTTATGCTGTCAACAGAAAGGTCAGCCATCTTGCTCATAACCGACACGCACTGTTCAAGTGCAAAAGACGGAGTCGCAAGGAAGCGATCATCAAGAAGGGACTGTTCTGCCGCAGATGCCGCCTTTTTCTCCTTGGAGCTCTTTATTGTAACCTCTGCAAGCTTTCCGATAAGCTTGTAGAACGGGAGCAGGAGAAGCGTGGTAGCTACATTGAATATGGTATGTGTTATGGCAATGGTAGTAGAAGTTACCTGCACTTTATCAAGTCCGAAGTCGAATATGGCGTCAAGGGTGTAGTATCCAATAAGGAACACAGTTGTACCGATAACGTTGAAGTAGAAATGCACAGCCGCAGTACGCTTTGCGTTTATGCCTGCACCGATGGTGGAGATCATAGCTGTGGTGGTGCTTCCGATATTCTGACCCATGATCATGGGAATAGCGGCACCGAACGGAAGTGCGCCTGTTGCGGAGATCGCCTGCATGATACCGACAGATGCGGAAGAGGACTGCATAATGGTGGTTATCACAGCACCTGCAATGAGACCGAGGATGGGGTTTGTAAAGAGCGCGAGAATCTCGGCAAACTGTTCATTGTGCTTTAAGGGAGAGAGTGCATCGGTCATCATAGTCATACCGAACATGAGCACGGCAAAGCCGATGCAGATTCCGCCGATATCCTTCTTGCGTCCGCTTTTTGCGAACATTATCATGATAATACCGATAAACGCAGCGATCGCAGCAAGGTTGTTGGCTTTCAGAAGCTGCATGACCGTACTGCCACCGCCACCGCCGGCAAGAGTAAGAATCCACGCCGTTGCGGTAGTACCGATGTTTGCACCCATTATGATACCGATAGCCTGTGTAAGCTTCATAATACCGGAGTTTACAAAGCCGACAACCATGACCGTGGTAGCACCTGAGGACTGAATAACCGCGGTAACGATAGCACCGAGCAGTACGCCCTTTATAGGATTGCTTGTAAGCTTTTCAAGGATTCGCTCAAGAGAACCGCCGGCACTCTTTTCAAGTCCCTTGCCCATATAATCCATACCGAAAAGGAACAGCGCAACGCCGCCGAAAAGCGAAATAAAGTTAAAAATCGAAAGCCGTCCATCCTCGGCACCGCCGTCAGCCGATACGCAAACGATGCCGTAGAAAATAACACAAAGCACCGTAAGTATCACCATTGTACGTTTGAATCCTGTCTTACACATGACTGTTCTCCTTTTTTTCATTACTGTCATTATTTGAATCGTTTTCCGTTAGGTAAAACTCAACTCTTATGGTTGTTCCCTCGCCAACACGGCTGTCAATGTTGATTTTTGCGCCGTGACGCTCCGCAACGTGCTTTACAATAGCAAGTCCGAGACCTGTTCCGCCGGTAGCCTTGGAGCGGGATTTATCAACTCTGTAGAATCGCTCGAAAATGCGCGACTGATGCTCCTTTGCAATACCGATACCCGTGTCGCTGACCGTAAGTATTGCAATGGGATCGCCGATTCCGTAAGAGGGCGACGTCACCTTTACATTCACGCTTCCGCCGCGCCTGTTATACCGTATACCGTTGTCGATAAGGTTGTATACAAGCTCGGTGAGCTCCGCCGGAACACCTCTTACAAGGCTTGCCTCACCTGCCACATTTACACTGACCTCGTGCTGTGCCGCGCTCATTTCAAGCATATCGCGGCATTCTGCGGCAAGCTTGTAGAGATCAACAGCTTCAAGCACCGCGCCGTCCGGTGTCTCGTCAAGCTTTGAAAGCTTGATAATATCGGAAATAAGCGCAAGCATACGCTGACTCTCTCTGCGTATGCGTCCGGCAAACACGGCGGCGTCCTCGTCCTTTGCCATGCCGGACTCAATAAGCTCCGCATATCCCGATATGGAGGTGAGCGGTGTTTTCAGCTCGTGAGACACATTGGCGGTAAACTCCTGCTTTATTCTGTCAAGCTGAGAGCGTTCGGTAACATCAAGCATAAGTCCGATTCGTCCTACCTGCTCGGCACTTGATACCACATGATTCACATGAAGCTGAAGATGCCGTCCGTCAAGGATAAGATTTGCGGAATCTGCCCTCTCTATGCACTGGCATATGTCAGCCGAGGCACATATTTCCGAAACAGGTCTGCCTGCGCATTCCTCACGGGGTATGGACGTGCCAAGCCAGGAATATGCGCTGTCATTGAGCATTATAACGCGAAGATCGTTGTCAAGGATTATCAGTCCCTCATCCATGTTGTTGATTATGGTTGAAAGACGGTTCTTCTCCTTCGCCACTCTTGCAAGCTGATGGCGGATCTC
>CAJGCT010000024.1 GCA_904501985.1 uncultured Clostridia bacterium | reverse complement strand
ATCGAGAGATTATTTTCTCGTGCCATTATAGCTTCCTCCCGCTTGATTTAAGTATAAGCTGTGTAAGTGCCACAGCAGTACAAGCTTCTATTACAGGTATTGCACGCACTGCAATGCAGGGGTCGTGCCTGCCGTTTATTTTAAGAGTAGTGTTACAGTTGTTTGCCAGATCTATTGAATCCTGAGGTATAAAGATAGAGGGCGTTGGTTTTACTGCAACAGAGAATATAAGCGGCATACCTGTGGTCATACCGCCGACGATACCGCCGCAGTTGTTTTGCTTTGTAACAACCTTGCCGTCCACATATTGGTATGGGTCGTTTGCCTGTGAGCCATACATACGGCAAAAGTCAAATCCTGCACCGAATTCAATGCCCTTTACTCCGGGCACAGCAAATATGAGACTTGAAATTTCAGCCTCGGCGCTCTCAAACATATGCTCGCCAAGTGCCGCCGGCAGTCCTACTGCCGCACATTCCAGCTTAGCTCCTACCGAATCGCCCTTGTCTCTCGCCGAATTTATAATGGCGGCAAAGGCTTCACCTGCTGTCGGGTCGAGTGTTGGAAAAGCGTGAGTTTTCAGCTCGGCAAGTTCATTTTTTGTAACATTGTGTCCGAAGCTTCTGTCTGATACGTCAAGCATCTGCTTTATGTGCGCGGCAATTTCGATGCCGAAATCGGCAAGATACAGAGAGCAGAGTGCTCCTGCAAATACAAGGGGAGCGGTGAGACGTCCGGAAAAGTGTCCGCCGCCGTGAAGCTCAACATGGTCGCCGTATTTAAGTGCGGCGGCATAGTCGGCGTGGCTCGGACGTGGAATTGTCATCTTATCCTGATATGACGATGAATGCTGATTGGTATTTTCTATTATGGCACATATGGGATAGCCGTTTGTAAAGCCGTCCGAAACGCCGCTTACGATTTTAGGAATATCCGGCTCTGTGCGCTTTGTAGAAAAATTACCGCCCGGAGCACGGCGCTTCATAAAAGCGTCTATGTAATCAAGATCAAGCTTAAGCCCTGCCGGAAATCCGTCAATTACAACGCCGATGGCATCGCCGTGGGATTCCCCGAAAACCGAGAGCTTAAGTTTTGTGCCGTATACAGATGCCATATAAGATCACCTTTTCGTAGTAAGTTTAGAGTAAGAAGAAACGGTATAGGAAGACTCAATATAAAGATCTAACTCCTTTGAAGTTATAGTGAATGTTAAATGTTTTCCAGCATATCAAAGCTGTCGGAAAGGAATGCCTGAAGCTCGTCGGCATTAAGCTGACGCTGAGCAAGAAGTGCTAAAGTATATATTTGTTTTGCAATCTTTTTTGCCTTTTCGCCGCCGCTTTCTGCTTCATCCGCCAGACGCTTTATAAGCGAACTGTTGGCGTTGACTACAAGGCTTGTGTCAGTGGGGAATTTCATGTCACCCATGGCATTGCCGGCACGACGGTACATTTTCATCATGTCTTCCATACGGCGAGTTTCCTCGGAAATATTCAGAATTGCCGGTATCTTTTCGTTTTTGAGAAGCTCAAAGGTTACCTTGAGCTCGGAATTTCCGCTTACCTCTTTGAAAATATCGCACAGCTTTTCGTTTGACTCGGCAACGCCGTCCGCTTTGAGCGCACCTGCCACATCAGCGTCGATACGCACGAATTTTACATTCTCGTTGTCCTGTTCTACCACGTTTATGAACTGCGTGTCGATCATTTTGTCGAGAACTACAACCTCTATGCCCTCTGCGGCAAACATGGAGATGTACTGTGCCTGCGCGGTAACGTCAGCGGTGTAGTATACAGTATTTTCATGCTTTTCTTTGGCTTTTTCCAGATATTCGTCAAGGGTTACGTATTTATTGTCAGTGGTTGCATATACAATGGCGGATTTTACGCGGTCGTAGAACTTACGGTCACGAAGACAGCCATACTCCACAAAGGTTTTGAGGTCCTCCCAAAGCTTTTCGTAATTTTCACGCTCCAAATTGAACATTGAGCAGAGCTTGTCAGCAACCTTTTTTACGATGTGAGCCGATATTTTCGCCACATATCCGCTGTTCTGCAAATAGCTTCTTGAAACGTTCAGCGGAAGCTCGGGGCAGTCAAGTACGCCTTTGAGCATGAGAAGAAATTCGGGAATTACTTCTTTTATGTTATCTGCTACGAATACCTGATTGTAATAGAGCTTTACCTGACCCTCCAGGTTGTCGTATTCGTGCGAAAGGCGGGGGAAGTACAGTATGCCGCGGAAATTGAGCGGATAATCCGCATTCAGATGAATGTGGAACAGAGGCTCTCGGTAATCGCGGAATACCTTGTGATAAAATTCGTCGTATTCCTCATCGGTGCAGTCGGACGGATTCTTCTGCCACAAAGGATGAGTGTCATTTACCGGCTTCGGCTCATCCTCTTTTTTATCATCGGAGGAGTCGTCTTTGGCGTTTTCTGATTTTAAGTATATTTCCACAGGCATGAACGAGCAGTATTTGTCAAGCATCTCACGAATACGGTATTCTTCAAGAAATTCCGATTCGTTTTCCATGATGTGCATGACAACATCTGTGCCGCGACCGTCACGGGTGTAATCTGTTGTGATCTCATACTCGCCTGCCTCTGAGCATACCCACTTTACGGCGGTGTCCGAGGTGTATGAACGGGTTATAACATCTACGGTGTCACTTACCATAAATGCGGAGTAAAAGCCGAGACCGAAATGACCGATAATGCCGTTGTCAGCAGCATCCTTGCTGTCTTTGCCCTCATATTTTTCGATAAATTCGAGAGCACCGGAAAGAGCGATCTGGCATATGTAACGGCGCACCTCATCCTCGGTCATGCCGATACCGTTATCGGAAACGGTTAAAGTGCGTGCTTCTTTGTCTACGGTAACGGTTATCTTGTAGTTTTCATCATCAATCTGTGCTTCACCAAGGGAAGTAAGTCTTTTTAACTTTGTGACAGCATCGCAGGCGTTTGAAACTATCTCGCGGAGGAATATTTCCTTCTCGGAATAGAGCCATTTTTTTATGATCGGAAATATATGTTCGATTTCGACGGATATGCCGCCTTTTTCGGTGTTTTTGATCTCTTCGGACATTGTTATCTAACCTCTTTTTTTGAGTTGATTTATGCGGTATTTTACTTGGTTACACAATACCTCACTTTATATTTTAACAAATAAAATGCTGTCTGTCAAGTGCCAGAATAGGTTTTGTTACAAGTTGCTATCATTTTAACGATGCGCGTGGTGCCTTGACAAAATTTCCGCGCTATGCTACAATATTGTTACACCCAAAAAGGAGAAAATGTGCTATGACAAAAAGAAAACACGAGCTTTCGCTCATGAATGTTATACTGTGCCTGCTTGTTATATTTATACACGCTTCATCAACAGCGATTACAGTTGCCGATAAGACCTCGTGGGAATATGCGCTCCTGCTCCCGGCATGGAGACTTGCCGCCTGCGCGGTGCCGGGATTTTTCTTCCTGTCCGCGCTGAAATTCGCTCTGGGGGCAGAAAAAGAAGGCTTCTCTTATAAAAAATATGTCCTTGGAAGAATAAAAAGAGTTTGGCTGCCTTACGCTATGGCGGTTCTCGTTTATTTTGTCTACTTCGTCTTATTAAACTATATGGAACCGTCAGTGCCGGAGCTTGTAAAGCTTCTTTTTGACGGAAATATGTGCGGTCATTTCTATTTTGTTATCGCTATCATGCAGTTTTACTTTTTAGCACCTCTTTGGCGAGCTATACTGAAAAAGCTTTCCGAACCTGCGTATGCTGTGATTGCGCTTGTTGCTGCACTGCCGCTTGGAATGATTTTCGGGCAGTATTTGACGGATTTTATAAGCATATTCTTTAAGGGTTGGTTGTTCCCGTATGCTGACCGCGTATTTTCAACCTATATCTTCTGGTGGATGGCAGGACTTGTTGTTGGGCGGCATTACGGATATCTGAAGAACGCTGTTGTCGGTGCGTGGCGTGGCATTACGGCACTGTTCCTGTTTGCGGCGGTAATGAGCGGCGGACTTTCCTTACTCCATTTTTCGGGCAGAGAGTACATATATTGGCTTGAGACCGTGCACGTCTTCTATATTGTCTGTGCCGTACTGTTTTTGTTTACAATATGCGTAAAATCAGCGGATGCTCCCATTATGTCGGCAAAGCTTATTTGTGCTGTTGACCGATCTTCATACTCCATCTACCTTTGGCATCCCCTGTTTTTGTATTTTGCAAAGGCACTGCTTGGAGGCAAAAATGTACCGCTGTCGGTAACATTCGGTACGCATCTGTTTTTCTCCCTTGTTGTAACGGTTGCGGTTTGCGTATGTGTATCGGCGGTTGTCGGAAAAATCAGCAAAATCGTGAGAAAGCAATAAATGTCAATAGAACGGTGAGAGATAACACGCGCTCTACAACCGGTATTCCCGATACCACGTAGGGCAGGGGCTTGCTCCTGCCGGAATTTTCGGTGCATTCTCATCCTTAGCGGTGTACAACTGCTATTAAGTAAATTTTCGATTTTTATTGACAAAATGCCTGCAATCTGTTATAATCAAAGCTGTAATTTATAATTTTATACGGAGGTTTATCATGGGAAAAATAACTGATGCAAAGGATGCAATTAAGGCAAAGGGAGAAAAGATCACATTTTTCTCCGACTTCAAGAAGTTTATAACTAAAGGCAATGTGCTTGATATGGCAGTGGGCGTTGTTATCGGTACTGCGTTCAATGCCATTGTAAACGGTCTTGTAAAGAACATTATCACGCCCGTTATGACATACTTCACCAGCGGAGTATCCATTGACGAATGGAAATACGTGCTTCGCGAGGCTGTTCCGGCTGATGAGGCGGCAGGAATCGCAGAAGTAACCGAAATCGCTATTTCCTATGGCTTGTGGATTCAGGCAATAATTGACTTCTTCATTATTGCGCTCTGCATATTCGCTACTGTTCGCTTTATTAAGAATATGGAGCGTAAGCTCAATGCAAAGGAAATTGCCAAGGCAGAGGCAGAGGTTGCTGCCAAGAAGGCTGAAGAAGATGCCAAGGCGGCAGAGGAAAAGGCTGCGGCTGATGCCAAGGCTGCTGCTGAAAAGGCTGCGCTTGACGAATTCTATGCAAATATCCGCGAGATCCGCGATTCGCTTAAGAAGTAATTAAAAGCTGTTTACTACATATAAAGCAACTGCCCGCAAATTTTGCGGGCAGTTGCTTTTATGTGGAATATGAATTATCCTATCCTTGTCAGAAGTGCGGCAAATTCAGCACGGGTTATGGTCGCCATGGGAGCTAAAGTTCCGTCGGAGCGGCCGCTTACGATGCCTGCACCAACACATTTTGATACTCCCTCATATGCCCAATCGGCAACCGCAGAGGCATCCGGGAATTCAAGAGCTGTACCCTCTGTATCAAGCAGAGCACCGATTACCTTGAATGCTTCCTGCCTTGTGATAGTGGCATTGGGGTCGAATATGACAGTTCCGTTTTGGTCAACCCCACGTCCGCTCATAAGCCCGCTTGCCAAAGCCGCGCGAATGTACGGTACTTTGTCGTATGGGGTATCTGCATCAAGTGCCTGACCCTCATTTACATAGGGGAATGCATTAGTTCCCGTGTAAAGCACCAGAAGCTTTGCAAATTCTGCTCTTGTAAGCTGCTTGTCCGGATCATAGTAAAGTCTTCCGTCAACCGTTTCACAGTCGAAGTTTTGAATGACATACATCTCATAGAGCGTATGAATGTATTCTGCCGCCCAGTGCTCATCGAGACCTATAAGAACAGGCTCGGATTCTCTGCCGTAGTAGATATGCGGCATATCAATAACGTATGACTGCGTACCTGTACCGGAGGCATTCAGTGTCAGCAGGGAATCAAGATAAAGCACCTGATTTTTAAGAGATTCGGGTATGGAAGCTGTAAGCTCTTTCCATCCGATCTGCTTTGAATAGTCCTTTGTTACAGTATAGGAAAGCTCATAGATGTTTCCATCTGTATCCGATACGGATACACCTAAAATACCGTTGTTATAACCGTAGATCCAAAGCTTGATGCCTTCCGAATCGGGAGATATTGTAACAGACTGCGTGGGCTTAAGCTCCATTACTTTGCCGTGGGATTCCGAATCGTATGTGAAATCAAGCTTTAGTCCTCTTGCGGACTTGTAGCCGTGTGAGGAGTACGAGAGCTGTATTTCGCCTGTAGGCGCCTGTGCCGTGAATGATTCTATTGCATTTTCCTCGGTTTCTTCGGTTTCTACATCTCCCTCGGTTCCCTCGGTTTCTTCAGTTTCTTCGGTTTCCTGCACTTCAAAATCTGACAGTATATATGACTCGTCGCTTACTTTCACATTAACATAGCGCACAAACTCGTCAAACCATACGCCAATCTCAACCTCACCCTCATATGCACCGCCGAAAGCCTGGAAGTTTCCGTCTTTGTCAAGATATCCGAGATCGCATACTATCATAGCATCGGGGTAAGACTCCGGATTCGGTACATTGTGTTCTCCGTTAAGCGTATAGTAAAATGAACCGGCATCGTGATAAATGGGTTTGCCGTTGTATATCGCTTCGATGGTGATTTCGAGCAGGGTGCCCGGTTTTATTTGGAGCGATTCCGGTGTGACTTTAAGATCGTCAAGCTTGTCTGCAACTATAACGCTCACATCACCTGATATGTGGCCGTTTGTGACTCTCAGCTTGTACTCGCCGCCAACAAGACCCGCTGTAAAGCTGCAGTCGTGGACATATCCGATATCACCCTGGTATTCCTCGGCGAGGACGGTTATAAGCGAATCGGGCGCCAGCGTAACTTCGGAGGGCATATAGGCACCGTCAAGCGGTACTGCGGTGAAGTCTATTGTGCTTCCGCGAAGGATTAGTGGTGTATTGGGAGACACCTTAAGTGCCGCGGGAACTCCGTCAGGCTCATGTGTGCTAAGAAACAGAATGCCGTTTGATACGGAGCGGTAGCTTCCGTCTGACGGAGTATTGATGTATACCGCTTCCGCATCGCCTGCCGGCTTGACCATTACGGTGGTTGAACCGCCGCCGTCAAGATTCATTGCGTATGTGCATCCAAGCTCAGCCATAAGAGCCGAGAGAGCTTCTATTTTAAGTCCTCTGGAATCTGTGCTTCTGCCGTCTACGGCAAAAAATATCACATTTCCGTCCGGCTTAAGACCTACGGCAGTGCGTGGATTAACGTTTTTTTCATGATCCTCGTCGATTATTCCCTCCGGCATTTGACCGGCAGAGAGTATCAGATCTCCACCGCCAACAGCTGTAACTATTCTGTCCCATATTTCGGCGCACTCCGTGTCTATTCGCACACGGTCGCCCTCGCTGAAATCTGTATAAAGTCCATAAGTCTCACAGTCGTTTGAGACGGTAAGCACAGCGCATCCCGATGGGATTTCAGAGTTGCTTTTGTCTTGGTGCACCTCTATGACCGTTCCCTCAACACTTCCGGAGGCTAAAATATCTCCGTCAAGCTCGATTACTATTTCTATGGAGTCTGTTGCAGACATGGTTGTGGACGAAAATTCCTCTGTGAGCATATACGCTCCCCATATAGTGGGAAATTTGTTCAGATGGTTTATTGTTTTCGGCTCGCCCTCCGAATCAAGGTTTGTTATTGAGATTTTAACATTAGGCTTTCCAATAATGGCAGAGCCGTTTTCCAAAAATCCAAGGGCATATTTAGAGTCATCTGTGGTTATAAGCCGTCCGCCGTCTATCATTATTCCCATTGGGACGCCGGTCTGCATACTGTAAAAATCACCGTTGATAGCGCCGAGGACGGTTTTTCCGTCACCGGCTTCGGTGGTGACAAGAGAACCCAGTCTGTCCTTGCCGTATACGGTATTTCCGAAGCGCACGAGGGGCAGGGTGCCGCCGTTACGGTAATCATATTCAAATATGTAGGCGTGCTGCTGTTTATCGTCTTCGGTTACCGACTGAAGCTCACTGTAGTAAAGACCACCGCCCACTGTTTCTCGTTTGAGTGTATTTACGGTGCCAAGTCCGGTATACGAAAGTGCGCATATAGGGTAATTTGCCATCATTACAGCGGATAGTATAAATCCAAGTGCCGATTGGAGTTTTTTTAGTGTCATTGATACATCCTTTCAAAAACAGGTTTGTGTGAATCCGACAATTTTATTATACTATTTTTAGACGGCATAAAAATGTACCGACAAAATACAAATTGTGAATAAAATAAAAATTATATAGCATGATAATCGCATAATTGGTAGTGTTGTGATATTTTGGAATCAAAAAATACAATTTTCGGCAAATATGCAGAACTAAAAAGCATATGATTTAAGTATTTAATTATTTTATCAAAATATGCTATTGCCAATATGCATAAAAAGTGATTGAAAAATTAGGCAGAGTGCATGATTGGTGTCTTTTGGATGCTTAAATGCAAAAAAATCGGCGAAATGCATAAAAAGCATTGCTAAAATTTTACAAATATTTATTTTTGTCATTAAATTCATGTGCCGCACATATAGTGTTAGAGCAAACAACACTATAACGAGGTGAGCATCTTGTTTTATGACACGGATGATAGAGCGCGCAAGCTGGCGGAATACCTTATAACACAGAAAAGCACGGTGAGAAGCACCGCCGCAGCGTTTGGGATAAGCAAATCTACTGTACATAAAGATATTTCCTGCCGACTTAGAAGAATAGACCATACCCTGTATACAGAGGCGGCAAAAATTCTTGACACCAACAAATCCGAGCGCCATATCCGAGGTGGAAATGCTACCAAACGCAAATACGAATCGGTAAAAGAGACAAAAAATTCAAAATGATTTGTGCGGTATGCACATAAAAAGGTGAGCGCATTGCGCTCCTTTTTTTATTCAATTAAGTGAAAATCTATTTACATCCGATAAAAAATGTTGTATAATATATATATCGTGTGTGATCATAGTGTAAAAATAACAGACAGTTAACCCGGGAGATATAACGGTATTATGGCGAATAAATACAGCATTCTGCGAAGCTGCTACGGATACACCTCGTTCAGAGAGGGACAGGAGATCATAATAGACAATATAATGAACGGTCGGGATGTGTTGGCTGTAATGCCCACGGGAGCCGGAAAATCCATTTGCTATCAGATACCTGCAATGCTTCTTCCGGGAATTACTCTTGTTGTCTCACCTCTTATCTCGCTTATGAAGGATCAGGTGGGGGCACTTAATCAGAACGGTATTCGTGCCGCATATCTCAACAGCTCACTGACTCAAAGACAGTATGGACTAGCACTGTCCAATATACGCCGCGGCGAATATAAGATCATTTACGTAGCTCCCGAAAGGCTTATGACCGACGGATTTTTGGAGCTTGCCTCGGGTCTTGATATATCTCTTGTGGCGGTAGATGAAGCACACTGCGTTTCCCAGTGGGGACATGATTTCAGAATCAGCTATACCCATATATCCGACTTTGTTGCAGGACTCAGCCGCCGTCCGGTTGTGGCGGCATTTACGGCTACTGCTACGAAGAACGTAAAGGATGATGTGCTTGAGCTTCTGGCACTTGACCATCCCTATGAGATAACCACGGGCTTTGACCGTCCAAATCTCTATTTCGGAGTTGTGCAGACGGAATCCCGAATCGACTATATACGAAAGTATCTTTCGGAGAACAAAGGAAAATCCGGAATCATATATGCTATGACCCGTAAGAATGTGGAGAAGATATACTCACATCTTTTGGCGGCAGGATTCCCCATCACAATGTATCATGCAGGTCTTTCCGATAATGAACGAGCTTTGGCGCAGGATGACTTTATACGGGATGTAAAGCCTATCATTGTTGCAACAAATGCCTTTGGTATGGGCATTGATAAGCCGGATGTTGAATTTATAATACATTACAATTTTCCACTTTCCATGGAATCGTACTACCAGGAGGCAGGCAGAGCAGGGCGAGACGGAAGCGAGGCTGACTGCATACTGCTGTACTCTGCGGCGGACATACATACGGCGAAATTCCTTATAGAGAACGGCGTGGATGATGCTGAAGATCTTGATGCCGAGTCTCTTGAGGCTGCGAAAAAACGCCGATATGACAAGCTTGACGGGATGATATCGTACTGTAAAACAACGGCTTGCCTTCGCGGATTTATTCTCCGGTATTTCGGAGAATCTCCGAAGACTGAAAAATGCGAAAAATGCTCGTCCTGCAGAGGCGACTACGAGCTTCAGGACGTTACGGATGCAGTCCGTGCCATCCGTATGGCAATTGATGTTACCGGTGAGCGGTATGGGGCGATGTTCATTGCAGATTTTCTCCACGGCACGGATAACGGACGCATGGGTGCTATGGGATTTACTCATGAGCGCGGCTTCGGAATGCTTGAATCACTTCCGGTGTCACTTATAAGAGATGTGATTGAGCGTATGATTGAGGAAGGACTTCTTATAAGAAGCGGCGGGCAGTATCCGGTGCTTGCAATTTCCCCGAAGCTTGATAATTATCTTGCATCCGGCAACCGTATGACGGTAAAGGTTAAGAAAGCTCAGAAAAAGGGTAAGAGCACAAAACAGACGCCGCTGACTCTTCGAATGAGTCCGGCTGATGAAGCACTTTATGAACGGCTTCGGAAATTCCGCCGTGATACGGCAGAAAAGCGCGGAGTTCCGGCTTATGTCATATTTACGGATTCTACGCTTCGTGAGATAGCTGCGTCACATCCCCGTGATATGCTGTCTCTTATGAGAGTGCGCGGTATAGGCGAGGAAAAGGCTTATAGATACGGAACGGCGATAATAAACATAGTACGAGCTGAGGATTGAGTATCTCGGCGGAATATATGCTTTTGCCGATATAATTCGACGTAATATTTTGGCCCCGTTATGGTATACTCTTATATGGAATGATAATTTTCTAAACTAAGATTCAAAGCAAAACATCAGGAAAGGATATGGCACATGGCAAAGGCAGGAGCTAATAAAAAGAAAAAAACCGAAAGTGTCGGTGATGCCGCCGCTTATTATTTCCATCAGGGAACAAATTTTCACGCATATGATTACCTTGGCTGTCACTGCCGCACAACTGACGGCGGATATTCTTATACATTTCGCGTGTGGGCACCAAACGCGCTTAGCGTGGAGGTCGTAGGCGATTTCAATGATTGGAAGCCTACCGCGCCGATGGAACGCGTAACCGACATGGGAGTTTTCGAATATACTCTCGTTTCGGCATACTCACTTGACGGCGCAAATTACAAATACCGCATTACGGGAAAAAACGGAATACATTTAAAGGCAGACCCGTACGCACGGTATTCCGAAACCTTAAAGGGGACAGCTTCAAAGATAATAACCGAGAAAGATTTTGCATGGTCGGATGAGCTGTGGATGAAAAAACGTGCGGGGGATGTTCTCGGAAAGAAGGGCAAACCCGAATTTTTCAGAGCTCCAATGAATATTTATGAAATACATCTTGGCTCGTGGAAAACAAAAAACGGTGCCACGACAAAAGACGGCGAAAATTATCTTGGATATCGCGAAATAGCGGACGAGCTGGCACCGTATGTAAAGCAGATGGGGTACACCCACGTGGAGCTTCTCCCCATAGCCGAGCATCCCTTTGACGGCTCGTGGGGATATCAGGTGTGCGGATATTATTCGCCTACATCAAGATTCGGTACTCCCGATGATTTCAGATATTTTGTAAACAAGCTCCATTCTGTAGGTGTTGGCGTCATACTTGATTGGGTGCCTGCTCATTTCCCCAAGGACGAGCACGGACTTTACGAGTTCGACGGCGAACCGCTTTATGAGTATCAGGGATACGACCGGATGGAGCACAAGGTGTGGGGAACTCGCTTCTTCGACGTTGCAAGGTGCGAAGTGGAGTGCTTCCTTATATCAAACGCCCTTTATTGGCTTCGCGAATTTCATGTTGACGGACTTCGCGTTGATGCGGTGGCGTCTATGCTTTATCTTGATTTTGACCGCGACCCCGGAGAGTGGATTCCCAATGAGCACGGTGAAAATAAGAATCTTGAATCCATAGCCTTCTTCAAGAAACTGAACACCACGGTTTTTGGCGAATTTCCCGATGCTCTTATGATTGCAGAGGAATCTACCGATTGGCCTATGATAACAAAGCCCGTTCACGAGGGGGGGCTGGGCTTCAACTTTAAATGGAACATGGGATGGGCAAACGACACCTTTGATTATATCATGACCGACCCGGTATTCCGCAAGTATAAGCATGAGAAGCTTACTTTCCCGATGATGTACTCTCTTAATGAGAATTATATCCTTCCCGTGTCACACGATGAGGTGGTTCACGGAAAGCTTTCGCTGCTGGACAAGAATTTCGGCGACTACGGTATGAAATTCGCAGGTTTCAGAGCATTTCTCGCTTATCAGATGACACATCCCGGAAAGAAGCTTATGTTCATGGGCAGTGAGTATGCTCCTTTCCGCGAATGGGACTATGAAAACGAGCTTGAGTGGTTTATGCTTGATTACGATATGCACAAAAAGTCGCAGCTTTACACAGCCTCGCTCAATCGCCTTTATCTTGAGGAGGGGGCACTGTGGGAGAATGATTTCTCATGGGACGGCTTCCAATGGATATATCCCGAAATGAATGATATCAACGTTATAGCGTACCGCAGGCTTGATAAATGTGGCAGAGAGCTTGTTGTTGTAATAAACTTTGCCCCTGTGACGAGAGACGGCTTTACGCTTGTAAACATGAAGCATAACCGCTATTTTGAGATCTTTTCAAGCGATGCCGAAGAATATGGCGGCGGCGGCAGACTTAATCCGGGCGCACTTGATACAGTTGCGGCATTTGACGGAAGTCGGGAGCTGAAAATAACGCTCCCCGCAATGAGCGCGGTTATACTGAAGTCCGCAGAGCCGATAAAAAAAGCAAGAAAGACGGATGTTGATAGAATTTAATACAGCAAGAGCTGCACTTTTTGAAAAATAATAAAATAATGACCGGAGGTATATCATGTACAAGAAAAAAGAATGTGTTGCAATGCTTCTTGCCGGAGGGCAGGGAAGCAGACTCTATACGCTGACTGAAAAGACAGCGAAACCGGCAGTTCCTTTCGGTGCGAAATACCGCATTATAGATTTTACCCTTTCAAACTGCGTAAATTCCCATATTGATACAGTAGGAGTGCTCACGCAGTATCAGCCGTTGGTGCTTAACGAATATATAGGCAACGGTCAGCCGTGGGACCTTGACCGAATGAGCGGCGGTGTCATGGTCCTGCCGCCGTATCAGGGTAAGGACGGAGCGGATTGGTATAGCGGTACTGCCAACGCCATATACCAGAATCTCAATTTTATAGACCGCTATGATCCGGACTATGTTTTGGTGCTGTCCGGCGACCACATTTATAAAATGGACTACAGCAAGATGCTTGACTACCATAAAAAGACAGGTGCCGCAGCTACGATTGCGGTAATAGACGTTCCGATAGAGCAGGCGAGCCGGTTTGGCATAATGAATACGGACGAGAGCGGCAAAATCGTGGAATTTGAGGAAAAACCGCCGCACCCAAAGAGCACAAAGGCGTCTATGGGCATATATATCTTCAACAGACGCTTACTTGAGAAATACCTTATCGCCGATGCAAATAATCCGGATTCCGTGAACGATTTCGGTAAAAATATCATTCCTGCCATGCTTGATGCCGGCGAATCCATGTATGCATACAGCTTTTCCGGCTATTGGAAGGACGTTGGTACCGTTGAGAGCCTTTGGGAAGCGCATATGGATCTGATTGGAAATGAACCGGTGTTCAATCTTTTCGATTCTGATTGGAAGATATACTCAAGAAGCCTTATTCGCGCTCCTCACTATATAGGTGGGGATGCCAAGGTGTCAAATTCCATTATAACAGAGGGCTGTGAGGTACACGGAGTAGTTGAAAATTCCATTCTGTTCGGTGGAGTTAAGGTTGCCAGAGGTGCGTACATACGCAACTCAATAATCATGAACGATACCGTTATCAGAGAGGGTGCTTCGG
Organism: uncultured Clostridia bacterium; assembly: GCA_904501985.1. Taxonomy (GTDB): domain Bacteria; phylum Bacillota; class Clostridia; order Oscillospirales; family CAG-272; genus Flemingiibacterium. The sequence goes on along the minus strand of CAJGCT010000024.1, from coordinate 14,504 downwards.
TATATTATTCCATAGTTGACAGCTCAGCGGATATAGGCGCAGGCACCAAGGTAGGTGAGGTCAAGGAGAGCGGAAAGGGAATTACCCTTGTAGGCGGTGATATAAAGATTCCTCACGGCACTGTGATTCCTGCCGGCGATATGGTAGGGGCTGCATATTTCGATGAAAAGAAAAAAGCGTAACAATTAGGAAAGGAAGAAATTACAATGTCAGTACAAGGTATCATTTTTTCGAATCTTCACGATAAAAATATCCCGGAGCTTACGCGGCGCCGTACAATGGCATCTGTTCCTTATGCCTGCCGTTACAGGCTTATTGACTTTGCCCTTTCCAATATGGTAAATTCGGGTATCAGTCTGATAAGCGTTATAACCCACTACAATTATCAATCCCTTATGGATCACATCGGCTCAGGTAAGGATTGGGACCTTGCACGCCGTTCAGGCGGTATAAAGATTCTCCCACCGTATATGACTGCATTCTCCAACAATCAGAATGCGCTATATAATACACGCCTTGAGGCGCTTAAGAGCGTAAACTACTCGGTTTCTCGCTTTAATGCGGACTATGTGGTGCTCTCCGACTGCGATGTTATATGCAATATTGACCTTAACGATATGATAAACGACCATATCGCAAACAATGCGGATATTACCATGGCTGTGAAGCGCGTGCTTCTCACAAAGGAGTCCTGCAAGCGCAATGTTATTGTGGATTCCGATGAATCAGGCCGTATTACCGATGTCAATGCCTATCCGCCTAATGTTACGGGATATCGCGACATTGATCTTAACATTTTCGTTGTAAATCGCGAATATCTTCAGAGTATTGTGCTTGATGCTATAGCTCACGGTTACACAAGCTTCAACCGCGACGTGCTTTCGAGAAATGCGGCAAGACGCAATTACCGTATCTACAAATATGACGGCTATTTTGCAACGATAAACTCGCTCCAGGACTATTATACTCACTCAATGGAGCTTATCGGAGACAGCAAGAATCGTGATCAGCTCTTTAATGTGAAGAACCGTCCCATCTACACTAAAATAAGAAACTCTGCTCCTGCGAAATACAGCGACTCTGCCAAGGTTTCAAACTCCCTTATTGCGGACGGATGTGTTATTGACGGAACGGTTGAAAATTCCATACTGTTCCGCGGAGTCAAGATAGGTAAGGGAACTACCGTAAAGAACTCCATTCTGTTCCAGGATACCGTAACGGGTGAAAATGTATTCCTTAACTGCGTTGTTACGGACAAGAATGTTGTTATCCGTGACGGAAGAATACTTTCGGGACACGACTCATTGCCGTTCTTTATTGATAAAGGAAAGATGATATAAAATCATCTGTAAATTGAAAAATGGAGATAAAATTATGAAAAAAATACTATACGTAGGCTCAGAGGCACTTCCTTTTGCGGCTACCGGAGGGCTTGGTGATGTGCTTGGCTCTCTTCCTGCTGCCCTGAAGCGCGCAGAGCCCGGCACAGATGTGCGTGTGGTGATACCCATGTACAAGGCTGTTGCGGAAAAGTATAAGGAGCGCATGACTAAGGTTGCGGAATTTACGGTTTCGCTGTCCTGGCGCCGTCAGTACTGCGGAGTGTGGTCATATGAGCTTGACGGTGTTACTTATTACTTTATCGACAACGAGTATTATTTTAAACGCACTTCACTTTACGGAAGCTTTGATGACGGTGAACGCTATGCTTATTTCTGCAAGGCTGTAATGGAGATGCTTCCCCATATAGGCTTCATGCCGGATATACTCCATTGCCATGATTGGCAAAGTGCGCTGTGCGTTATCTACTTAAAGCGCAAGTATTGCTATCTTGATGAATATTCAGACATAAAGGCTGTATATACCATACACAATATCGATTATCAGGGGATCTACAGCTTTGATATTCTCGGCGACATTTTCTGCCTTGATTCCTGGGACAGATACGTTGTTGAGTATGACGGCTGTATAAATCTCACCAAGGGTGCTATTGTGTGCTGCGATAAGCTGACCACAGTAAGCCCCAACTACGCAAATGAGATACAGACAGAATATTATTCAAGCGGACTTCACCATATAATCCGTATGCACAGCGGAAAATGCTGCGGAATCATCAACGGAATCGACACAGATTACTATAATCCCGAAACCGATGATGTGATAGAGAAGAAATTTTCTGTTGACACTATTTCGGATAAGGCAGAGAACAAGAAGGCGCTTCAGAGAAGATTCGGTCTTCCCGAGCGTGATGATGTACCGCTTATTGCCATGGTTTCCCGTCTTGCATCACATAAAGGCTTTGATCTTGTAAGACACGTAGCCGATGATATCCTTTCCGGCGATGTTCAGCTTGTACTTCTTGGTACAGGTGAGGCCGAGCTTGAGGACTTTTTCTCTGACCTTGCTCGCAGATACCCGGAAAAATGCGGTGTTATGCTGGCATTCAACAAGGACCTTGCAAAGCAGATTTACGCTTCAGCGGATATATTCCTGATGCCGTCAAAATCCGAGCCTTGCGGACTTGCGCAGATGATAGCATCACGCTACGGCACAGTGCCTGTGGTACGTGAGACCGGCGGTCTTTATGATACCATAAAACCCTACAATCCGGAAACGGGAGAGGGAAACGGCATCACTTTTGTGACTTACAATGCCCATGATATGCTTAATGCTATTCACCGTGCCTGCGCTTTCTATAACGATGCCGACAGGTGGAGTGAGCTTGTGAAAAACGCTATGAGCGTGGATTTTTCATGGAATGCATCGGCAAAGAAGTACCTCGAAATGTATGATAATCTCTAATTTTGCATAAAAAAAGGAAAGCTAAACAGATGAACAATAATTTTACGAAAGCACAGATAAAAGAAGCAATTACCGCAAAGCTTGCACGTTACTACGGCACAACTCCCGATGAGGCTACAAAAGAGCAGATATACAAATCCGTTGTTCTGTCGGCAAAAGATATTCTTACCGAAAAACGCAGTGATTTCAAGAAAGACACCAAAAAACAGCGCGGCAAGAAGATATATTACCTCTGCATGGAGTTCCTTATCGGACGCTCACTTAAAAACAATCTCCGCAATCTCGGAATTGCCGATATTTACGGAGAAGTGCTCTCTGAGATGGGCTTTGAGCTTGAGGAAATATATACAATGGAGCCTGATCCGGGTCTTGGAAACGGAGGACTTGGTCGTCTTGCGGCATGCTTTATGGACGGTCTTACAACACTTGATTATCCTGCTACGGGATTTTCCATACTCTACGAATACGGTCTTTTCAAGCAGCGCATTATTGACGGAGATCAGATAGAGCTTCCCGATATTTGGATGCCCGGGGGTGACGTGTGGCTCGTTCCGCGCCACGACAAGGCGTGCACCGTAAGACTTGGCGGACACGTTACCGAAAAATGGGAGATGGGCAAATGCAGTATAACCCATGAGGGTGGGGATGAGATACAGGCAGTGCCCTACGATATGATGATATCGGGCGCAGACTCAAAGGCGGTGAATATTCTCCGTCTTTGGAAGGCTTCGGATACTCAGAACTTCAATATGGGACTTTTCTCACAGGGACAGTATGTAAAAGCCATGGAGGACAGCACCAATGCGGCTACTATCTCAAAGGTGCTTTATCCCTCGGATAACCATATGGAGGGAAAATATCTTAGACTTTCACAGCAGTATTTCCTTGTTTCGGCATCTCTCCAAAGTATTATCTCCGATCATCTTACGACCTACGGCTCACTTGGCGGCTTTGCGGAAAAGGTTGCTATCCACATAAACGATACCCATCCCGCGCTTGTCATTCCCGAGCTTATGCGTATTCTTATTGATATTTATTCCTTCTCATGGGATGACGCATGGAGACTTGTTACCTCTACCGTTTCCTATACAAACCACACCGTTATGCCGGAAGCACTTGAAACATGGAACGAGGACCTCTTCAAGATCAAGCTGCCTCGTATCTATGATATCACAAACGAGATAAACCGCCGCTTCTGCGGAGAGCTTTGGGCGGCATATCCGGGGGATTGGGATCGCATATCCCGTATGTCAATACTGGGTTACGGTCAGATAAGAATGGCAAATCTCTCGGTGGTAGGCTCACACACTGTGAACGGCGTATCAAAGCTTCACTCGGATATTCTGAAGAAGACTGTGTTCCATGATTTCTATAAGCATACTCCCTCAAAATTCACCAATGTTACAAACGGTGTAGCACACCGCCGCTGGATGTGTCACGCAAATCCTCAGCTTACGGCACTTCTTGATGAATGTATCGGCGATAAGTGGCATAAGGAAGATCCTGAGGCTCTTACGGAATTTACAAAATATGCGGACGACAGTGCCGTGCTTTCGCGTATAGAGGCGATAAAGCGCGCAAATAAAGTGAATTTCGCTATCTACACCAAGAATAAGACGGGTATAACACTTGACCCCGATTCGGTATTCGATGTACAGATAAAGCGTATGCACGAATACAAGCGTCAGCTTTTGAATGCACTGCGTATCATAAGCCTGTATGTACAGATTAAAGAAAATCCCAACCTTGATATTACGCCGCAGACATTTATTTTCGGTGCTAAGGCGGCACCGGGATACTATATGGCGAAGAATATCATAAAGCTGATATACCACATAAGCAAGGATATTGAATCCGATCCCGTGCTCCGCGAAAAGCTTCGCGTAGTTTTCATGGAGGATTATAACGTGAGCCTTGCCGAGGTGCTGATTCCTGCCGCGGATATTTCGGAGCAGATATCCCTTGCAGGCAAGGAGGCAAGCGGTACAGGCTGCATGAAGCTTATGGCAAACGGTGCTGTTACTATCGGTACTATGGACGGCGCAAATGTGGAGATACACGCGCAGGTTGGCGACCCCAATATGTATATCTTCGGTCTTACTACCGAGGAGGTAGACGACCTGTGGAAGCGCGGATACAATGCGGCTTCATACTATCTGCAAAGTGACCGTCTGCGCGCGGCTGTGGATGCGCTTGATATCGGATTCGGGGGACGCTCCTTTATAGATATCAAGCAGTATCTCATCAATTCACAGTATGCTCACGGCGTAGCAGACCCGTATATGTGTATTGCAGATTTCGACTCCTACTACTCCGTCCATGAGCGCATGATAAAGGACTACGCCGACCGTGAAAAATGGAACCGTATGTCGCTTATCAATACCGCAAAATCGGGCTATTTTGCCTCTGACCGTTCAATCCGTGAATATGCCGATAATATCTGGCATATCAAACCCATAAAATAATGTTTGCTTTAAATTTTAACGATATTTTGGCACTTCGGGTGATGTATGAAAAAACATCCGAAAAGCGCGGCGATGTTTCCTTTTCGGGGGCATTTGCAGATGACGACACTCTTACCTTGCGGGTAAGAGTGCCGCGCGCTTTGTGTGCAGATAATGTTTCTCTGAAGCTTTACCGCGACGATGATATGTCGGTGAAGATGCTTCCGGCACACCTTTTGGAGTTTGCGGAGGCTCACGATGTTTACGCCGTTACACTGAAGCTTTCCGAGATCTGTCTTTCTGATGACGGAGGGCTGTTCTACTATACTTTTGTGCTGTCAACACCCCTATGTGAAGTGTACGCAGACCGCAGCGGTGCTCTTAGCGCTGACGGCTCTTCGGTATCCGCAGAACAGCTTACGGTATACAATGCATCGCTCCGTGTTCCAAAAAAATTTCGCGGCGGCATGATGTATCAGATATTTGTTGACCGCTTTTTTGACGGCGGCAGACCTGTCGCGCCCACAGTAGGCAAGATACGAAACGGCGATTGGGAGAACGGTATACCAATGTATGCAGAAACTCCAGGTGATGCACTTGCCAACAATGAATTTTTCGGCGGAAACCTGTGGGGTGTTGCAGATAAGCTTGATTATATCGCCTCTCTCGGCGTTGATACACTCTATCTTTGCCCCATATTCGAATCCGCATCAAACCACAAATACGATACGGGCGACTATATGAAGGTGGACTCTATGTTTGGCGGCGAGGAAGCCTTCGATCATCTCGTTCATGAGTGCAAGGCTCGCGGAATGCGGCTTATACTTGACGGAGTGTTCAACCATACGGGAGCTGACAGCAAGTATTTCAATAAGTTTGACAGCTATGACAGCGTTGGCGCATATAACTCCGAGGATTCCCGGTATTATGGGTGGTATTCTTTTGAAAACTATCCCGATGAATACAACTGCTGGTGGGGTATCAAAATACTGCCTGCAGTAAAAAGCACCGAGCCGTCCTACCGTGAATTTATTTGTGGTGAAAACGGTGTTATACGTCATTGGCTCCGCCGCGGCATTGACGGATGGCGGCTTGACGTGGCAGATGAGCTGTCGGATGTGTTCCTCGACGAGCTTAAAGCGGCGGCGAGAGAGGAAAATCCCGAATCCATCGTTTTAGGTGAGGTATGGGAGGATGCATCAAACAAAATGGCATACGATAAGCGACGCAGATATTTCAGAGGCAAACAGCTTGATTCTGTCATGAACTACCCCTTAAAGGAAGCGGTGATAGATTTCATTCTCAGAGGCGACTCAACAAGGCTCAGACAGACAGCGTCAGAGCTGTGGGCACATTATCCGGAGGCTGTCAGCCATGCTCTTATGAATTTCCTCGGCACTCATGATACGGAGCGTATACTCACAGTGCTTGCAGGTGCCGGAACAAAGGAAATGACAAACCGTGAGCTTGCCGGATTCAGGCTTGATGCAAAACAGCGACGCATTGCCAAAAAACGGCTGAAGCTTGCCTGGACACTGCTTTGCGCATTTCCCGGAATACCGTGTGTATACTACGGCGACGAGGCAGGAATGGAGGGCGGACGTGACCCCTTTAACCGTATGCCGTATGTATGGGGGCGAGAGGACAGTGAGCTTGTATCTTTCTATAGGAAAATAGGAAGCATAAGAAAATCCGAGCCGCTGTTCGCAAACGGCGATCTCAGAATTATTGATACGGGAGATCCGGCGCAGTTTATGCTTTGCCGTGAATATATGGGCAGACGGCTTTTCGCGGCGGTCAATATGTCGGAAAAACCGTGGGAAATCGAATTTGAAAGTGCGCCGCGACGTCTTATAAGAAAGGGAACCGCGCCTTGCAGTGTAATTCTTGCGAGTCAGACAGCGGAATACTTTGTTTTGTAATAGTGCACAAAAAAATACGCGAAATTTGTCTATCCGGACGAAAATAATGATTTTCTCCCGATATACTTCAAATTTGCGCGATTTTATGGTACAATAGTATCGTTGGCGACTGCCAATGCCCGTTTTCACGGCAACAAAAACGGGAAATACACTTTGTTGCCGAAGAAATCGGAGGAATTTATTATGAAAATGCGTGTTCTTTATTCTACAAGCAAGAAAAAGCTTATCAACATTGCTGATATGATTACGGCAAACTATGCTACCGAAAAGGTTAACTGCATGGACAAGATACCGCCGGCATACTCCTGCGACAAGGAGCGTCTCGTGGTTATTCTCGCAACTGTAGGCAAGGATGCTCCAAGCTCTCTTGTTCTTTTCTGCAAGGAGCTTACCAAGACTCGTGCGGCTAACGTTGCTTTTATCATTGACGGTCCTGCAGAGGGCGCAAAGGTGCTTGTTGATGCGGCTAAGGAGGCTGGCACAAATGCTATCGAGGACGTTCTTTACATAAAGGGCGGTCTGCCTTTCCTCGGCGGCGTCAAGGACGAAGAAAAAGCGGCTGTTACCGCTTGGATGGATAAGATTTCCGCTGAGCTTAAGTAATATATAAAACATCAAAAAGGACTGTGCCAAGCACAGTCCTTTTTCATATAATTACTGTTTATTTTCGTCGTCGGTGTCCTTTTTCTCGTCCTTTATGAACTTATCCTTTTTCTTTAAGCTGAACTTGTTTTCAGTGCCGCTCATAAGACGCCCTATATTCTCTCTGTGAAGCCACACAACGAGAATTGTGTTAAGTATTGATACGATAGCTACAGTCGCGCCCTCCGATATGCCGCCGTTTAGGATAGGGTACATACGGTTGAGAAGAAGCGGATAGAGAAGCATTCCCACGATTGAGCCAAGGGAAAGAAATTTTGTGGATGCTACCAGCAGCACGAAAATGAGAAACAGGATGAGAAATACAACAGGCTCAAGCACTAAAAGCGCCGAAGCGGTAACAACTATTCCTTTGCCGCCTTTAAAACCGTACATGATAGGGAAGGAATGACCTATGACACAGAAAAGTGCCGCAATGTATGCACCGCCCTCACCTGCAAGCAGAGTGCCGATAAGCACGGAAACAATAGCCTTTGCCATGTCGCCAACAAGAGTAAATGCGGCGGCGGCTTTTCCGTATGTGCGAAGCATATTGGTCATACCGGCATTGCCGCTTCCGTAGCGGCGTATGTCATCCTTGAACTTGTATTTTGATATAATGATAGCAAAATTGAGACCGCCGAGGAAATAGGCAATAACAGCACCCACGGCACAGAGCAGAATAAACATAAACGGTGATATTCCGCCGGAATCTCCTGCAATCAGTCTTGCAACAAGTCCGTCGCGAAGCATTTCATGGAGTGTCATTCTTCTTTATCCCCTTTCTGGCGTATAATTATTTTTATAGGCGTTCCGCGGAATCCGAAGACCTCGCGAAGCTGGTTTTCGATATATCGCTGATAGGAGAAATGGAAAAGCTCCGCATTGTTGCAGAATATAACAAAGGTGGGAGGACAGGTGCCTGTCTGGGTCATGTAGTATACTTTCAGATGACGTCCCTTGTCTGACGGAGGCTGAACACGTGCGGTAGCGTCGTTGAGAACATCGTTGAGCATACCGGTGGATATTCTGGTGCAGTTCTGGTTGTATACATAGTTGATAAGCTCAAAAAGCTTTGTAATACGCTGACCTGTTTTTGCCGACACATAAAGGGTGGGGGCATAGGTCATATAAGACAGGGAATTGTACACCTTTTTGTCGTATTCAACCGTGTTTTTATCCTCGGTTTCAAGGGTATCCCATTTGTTGATGACGATAATGCAGGCTTTGCCCGACTCGTGAGCGATTCCGGCTATCTTTTCGTCCTGCTCGGTAACACCCTCGTTTGCATCTACCATTATAACGCAAACATCTGCGCGTTCTACCGCCATTTTTGAGCGCAGGACACTGAATTTTTCAATTCTGTCCTCAACCCTTGACTGACGGCGTATTCCGGCAGTATCAATAAAGGTGTATTTTCCGAATTCGTTCTCAACTCTTGTATCAACCGCATCTCTGGTTGTTCCCGGAATGTCGGAAACGATAAGACGGTCCTCGCCGAGGATTTTGTTGATAATAGAGCTTTTTCCGGCATTAGGCTTGCCTATAACGGCAACCTTGATAAGGTCGGAATCGTCCTCTTTTTCTTCGTCCGCAGGGCAAAGCTCAAGTACGCGGTCAAGAAGGTCGCCGGAGCCTGTGCCGTGAACAGAGGAGAGCTGTATCGGCTCGCCGTCAATACCAAGCTCGTAGAATTCGTAAAACTCCATGGGAGGAGCACCCACCGAGTCGCACTTGTTAACAGCGAGTATCAGCGGCTTCTGGCTCTTTATAAGCATGGTGGCGATGTCGCGGTCTGCGGCTGTAAGTCCCGTGGTCACGTCTACCATAAACACGATTACATCAGCTGTTGACACAGCCACTTCCGCCTGATTTTTCATCTGCTTTAATATGATATCGTCGGATTTCGGCTCTATACCGCCTGTGTCAACGAGTATCATGGCACGTCCGTTCCATTCTATTTCATAGTATATGCGGTCGCGTGTAACGCCGGGGGTGTCCTCAACGATAGAGATGCGCTCGCCGGCAAGCTTATTAAAAAGTGTGCTCTTGCCTACATTAGGACGTCCGACAATGGCTATAACAGGTTTTGACATCTATATTGTTCCTTTCAAAAAGAGTATTTTCGGTGATAGGGTCAGTACAGGATTGACGAAATAAAATCCGCACCGGTTGAATCGGCGGTGACTATATCTGTCGAAAGCTTCTCGGAAAGCTCAGTGGTAGTCATTGAATCAAGAAACATATCACGCTCCGCACGAAGCATTACAGAGGGAATAATAAGCCTCTCGCCCAGTGGCTTGTCTTTTAGCTGTTCCAAAAGATCTTTTCCGGTAATAAGACCGGCAACGGTAATATTTTTTCCGAAAAAGTTGTTTTTTATTTTGTATACGGTAATATTCAGCGATTCCACACGGCGTGTAAGCTCATTTGCAAGAGAGAGGATAAAGTCGTATGCCGCCTCACCGGTTGCTATTGACAGCGTGCGAGGCTTTTCTAAGTCATATTCCGACAAATATTCAAGCTCGTCCTCAAACTCGCACTGCATAGAGCGGATCATTCCAACGCCGTTTTCAATCTGCGGATATCCCTCGTAGTATTCTTCATCGGGAAGCGGCCGTCCTGCCTGAAGATACATTTCGTCCGAGCAGAAAAACAGTCGTGAGCCGTATTTTTCCATACACTCTGCCGCGAATGCGTCAACTGTATCAATTACCCCGTTTAGCTCCTCTGCCGTGAACGGCTCAAGGGGATAAAGCCCGTCGCGGTGGTCGGTGATGCCGGCAGGGACGATTGATACGCCGAGAAGATTCGGTGTGAGCTTTGTAAGGTCTCTCATGGAGCCAATAAGCTCTTCGCCGTCGTTAAGTCCCTTGCAGAGAACTATCTGGCAGTTAAGGGATATTCCTGCCTCAGCAAAGCGGCGCATATAGTCAAGCACCTCGCCGGCGTGTTTGTTTTTCATCATTTTAACCCGAAGCTCGGGATTCGTGGTGTGGACCGAAATGTTAATGGGCGAGGTTTTCATCTCGATTATTCGCTCTACATCCTCGTCTGTGAGATTTGTAAGGGTAATGTAGTTGCCCATGAGGAATGATAGGCGTGAATCGTCATCCTTGAAGTAGAGGGAATCGCGCATACCGCAGGGAAGCTGATCTATAAAGCAAAATACGCACTTGTTTTTGCAGGACCTCTTTTTATCCATCAGATAGGTTTCAAAGCGCAGTCCGATGTCGCCGTATTCGTCTTTTTTTATAGTCACATCAAAAAGCTCAGGTCCGCGGTGGAGCTTCAGCGTAACCTTTTTTTCGCACAGGCGAAACTGATAATCAAGAACATCACGTATATCGTAACCGTTTATGGAAATCAGTATATCTCCCGGCGCAATACCGTGCTTTTCTGCCGGCGAGGCGCATTCAACGTCTGTTATTGTAACCATTTTTATCTCCGAATTTAATCAAGCACAACGAAATTTACTTCATGGTTTGTTGCAGGGATGACTTTGTTTAAAAGGTCATCGGTACTTATGCGGATGCTGGAGGTGTTTATGCAGGGATGGCATCCGAAATATTCGTCGTTTACAACGTCGCGGTCGATGTACAGTGTGACGTTGTTTTCGGTGTCGTTCATGAGTCCCAGCACCGAGAGGGAGCCGGGGGTGATATCAAGAAATTTTTCCATAAATTCCGGTGGAGCGAAAGAAAGCCTTGAGGAGCCGATCTTTTTTGAAAAATCCTTTGTTACAAACTGCTTGTCGCCCGACATGAGCAGCATATAAAATTTGGTTTTTTGAGAATTGCAAAGCAGGAGATTCTTGCATATTTTGACACCCAGAATTTCTTTGGCCTTGGCGCATTCTTCCATGGTATTGGCGGCATCGTGGTCTATGCGTACATATGGCACGCCGATGGATTCGAGAAAATCGTAGGAACGCATTTCCTTTGGAAGCCGTTCGTTTTCGGGGCGTGAGGTATAAAGCGTTTTATCAATATACATTTATTTTTTCCTCGGTTTTGAAAAATACACAATAAAAACAGTGACAGCAAGCCCAAAGAGGACATCGGAAAGATAATGTGCACCGATTCTCACGCGTGAGAACGCCACAAGAGCGATCCATATTGCCAGAAGCACCTTGAGCGGCTTTTCATACTTTTTGTGCTTGCTCTGAAGATCGTGAAAATAGTAAAGTGACGAAATTATAACCGTTGCGTTAGCGGTGTGACCTGACGGGAATGAGAAAAATCCTGTGAATCCCTGCGGCAAATACCACGGTGTGAAAAGGGAAAGATCATTCTCAAGCTGTCTGAACCTGACACGTCCCCACACAAGCTTTAGTCCCCATATGATTACAAATGTCAGTATAGCGGCAATAACACAATGAAGTGCGATGTTAAAATATCGCTTGGTGGTGTGGTAGTCCATGCGCATTGTGAGTATAAAAAATAAAGCTGTTACTGCGGCAGATGCTAATAGCGCACATACCGTCACCGTGATGCTATCGGAGATAATGCCGTAGTCTGTAAGATAATCCGCAGTTTTGTTCACTGTGAACACAGCTGTGCCCACGGTTCCGATAAGACAAAGAGCGGCAAGCATATAATCTTTTTTTGTACATGACGGTTTTTTTAGAAAATATGCTGTCATCAGCGCAAGATTAAAAGAGGTAAAGAGTATTGCCGGAGGTTCTCCGGCTACTTCAAATATGCGCCCGTATATGGAATTTTCGTCTGCAATTGCAAGAGAAATGTCAAGGTCGTATACAGTGGCGGCGGCAAGTGCCAAAATCCACATAAGAGCGAGGATTACCGTTAGCAAAGAAAGTTTTTTTGTTTTCATAAAAAGCAGTAAGGACGAGGGGAGACCGCCCTATGACAGTCCCCTCCCGTCCGACGGTTCGGATTCTGTTTAATTAAAGACCGAGAACGGCTGCACCGATGATGCCGGCGTCGTTTCCAAGCTCCGCAATCTTCAGCACAGTGTCATTTACACCTGTGTTGCCGCCATAGGAGGCTTTAGCGATGATCTCGTTGAGCGGATCGGTGAGATATTCTTTTTCGTTGCATATGCCGCCGCCGATAACGAGAATCTCAGGGCGGAATACGTTTATGATATTTGTAAGACCGCAAGCAAGATAGGAGATATATTCATCGACTACATCCTTAGCAGGAACATCGCCAAGCTTCATTGCGGCAAATGCGGTCTTACCGCTTACCTTGCCGTCAGAAGCAACCTTGTCTGCCATGATGGTGGGGATGCCTGCCTTGTTGCATTCGTCGATCTTTTCCTTTGTCATGTTAATAAGACCTGTAGCGGAGCTGTATGCTTCCCAGCAGCCAAGTCTTCCGCAGGAGCAGGGTCTGCCGCCGTGCTGAATAACGATATGACCAAGCTCGGCACCCTTGTAATTAAAGCCGGAATAGATTTTGCCGTCGATTATAATTCCGCCGCCAACTCCTGTTCCGAGAGTGATCATTACTGCGTCTTTAACGCCGCGTGCGGCACCTGCAACAGCCTCGCCAAGTGCTGCGGCATTTGCATCGTTTTCGAGATATACCTTTTTCACGGGAATATAGCTTTTTAGGACATCTGAGATAGCAAAATTGTCAAAATGAAGGTTGTTTGCATAAACTACAACACCGTTTGCCGGATCAACAGAGCCGGGAGCGGCAATACCTGCATATTCGATGTCATCGAAAGTAAGTCCTGCTTCAGAAACCAGCTTTGCGCAGAGATCTGCCATGTCCTTGATGATCTCTTTGCCGTCGCGGTCTGCACCTGTGGGGACACTGCCTTTTGCCAGCATTTCGTATCTTTCGTTAATGATACCTACGGCGATATTTGTGCCGCCAAGGTCAATTCCGATATAATTCATAAGTAAAACCTTGCTAAGAAGCGTTCCCTTCCTTAATTTTGCATTATTGCAAAGTAAATATAATATAATTTACAGATATTATTATAATGTATTTTACTTGCGATGTCAAGTATTTTTATGTGCTTGCGGTAAATTTTTCACAAATTTTCTGCGCTCCCAGCGAATGATGATTGACAAATTCAAGCCGACTTAGTAAAATATATATGTACGATAACATTGTTAATTCGCCTATTGCAGACTTTGCTTGAGGTAAACAAAAATTTACACTGATTTTGAAAGGATCAAACGAATTATGAAAGTACTGCTCATTAACGGAAGTCCACATGAATTCGGATGCACTTACACGGCACTTCATGAGGTTGAAGCACAGCTTGCCAAAAACGAAATTGACACGGAAATACTGTGGCTTGGAACAGAGCCGATAAAAAGCTGTACCGGATGCCGCGGATGTTCGAATCTTGAAAATCGTTGTGTATTCGCCGGAGATGTCCTGCAAACGGCACAGGAGAAAATGGAGGAGTGCGACGGCATTGTGGTAGGTTCGCCTGTACATTACGCAGGACCGTCCGGACAGATCACCAGCTTTCTCGGAAGACTTTTCTACAGCAGCTCGGCGATTCTTCAGGGCAAGCCTGCGGCGGCGGTGGTTTCATGCAGACGGGGTGGGGCATCTGCGGCTTACGAATCACTTAATAAATTTTTCCAGATGAGCAATATGCCCGTTGTTACGTCTCAATATTGGAATCAGGTACACGGGAATACGGCAGATGAGGTAAAGAAGGACCTTGAGGGTCTTCAGACTATGCGCACTCTTGCCGACAATAT
>CAJGCT010000023.1 GCA_904501985.1 uncultured Clostridia bacterium | reverse complement strand
TTCATGATAACTCAACCGGTGTTCTCGCATATCCATTATAACACATATTTTGAATTCTGACGAGTACCTTCTTTGAATTTGTCCCTTTTTTGCCATAAAATATGCACCTCCAAAAGTGTCTAACTTTTGGGGTGCATATCAAATCCGGTGGTCTTGATGCTTTATTTACAAATCCATTGGCGGATAACGTTTTACCGCATTGCGGTACACAAATACAAGACACACACTTTGCACTACGAGCGACAGTATGTAGGATACGGGGAAGGCGGCATACAGCCCTGAAACCGTGTGAAACTGCGGAAGCTTGAAAATTGTGGCTATCCACAAAAGCCTTGCACCGCATACGCAGATAAGGGAGGTTATCATTGGTGTCAGTGAGTATCCAAGTCCTCGGATCGTGGCGACCGCTACGTTGGAGCTTGCAAAAATGAATACCGATATTCCGAGAACTCTTAGTCTGTCCACACCTGCGGCGATTTCGTCCGGCTTGTCCGCATACAATGATATGAGGGGATGTGCAAATACAACGGCGAGTACGCACAGCGCAAGTCCGAATGTATACACAATGACCTGTCCCCAAAACTGTGCGCGAAGTATGCGTTTGTAGCTGCGCTGTCCGAAGTTCTGTCCCGTGAACGATACGATCGCCTGATATATGGAATCAAGAGCCGTGAACAGAAGCGATTCAATAGAGCCTGCCGCTCCGCTTCCGGCGATGACTGCCGCACCGAATGGGTTCAGTGAGGACTGCACAACAACATTTGCAATGGAAAACATGGTGCTTTGAAGTCCTGCGGGAAGTCCAACTCTTATTATCTGCACAAGACGCTGCTTTGTGATCTTTAGCTTGTCAATGCAAAGCTTTACGTCGTCGCTTTCACGGAAAAGACAGATGACGCAAAGTACAGCCGACACGGTCTGCGAAACGATGGTGGCAATAGCAACACCTGCCACGTCAAGTCTGAATACAATTACAAGCAGGAGATTGAGAAGCACGTTTATAACTCCTGCCAAGGTCAAAAAGTACATGGGCCGCTTGGTATCTCCCACAGAACGGAGTACAGCGGAAGCGAAATTGTAAACAAGTGAGGGGATCATGCCCACAAAATATATCTGCATATACAGAGCGGCGAGAGGGAGAACCTCATCCGGAACTGCCATCATGCGAAGAAGGGGGGCTGATGAGACTATTCCTACAAATGTAAGCACCGCGCCGATAATTACGGCAACGACCATTGATGTATGGATGGTTTCCGAGAGTGCTTTGCCGTCCCTTGCACCGAAGAATCTTGCGCAAAGTACGTTTGTACCCACCGAAAGACCGATAAACAGATTTACAATAAGTGCCGTTATAGAGCCTGTGGAGCTTACGGCGGCAAGGGAATGATCGCTTCCGAATTTTCCCACTACCATTATATCTGCGGCGTTAAAGAGCACCTGCAGAATACCCGTTATCAAGAGCGGTATGGCAAACCGTATTATAAGAGGAAGAATCGCTCCCTCGCACATATCAATTTTATTTGAACCGCGAATTTTCCTCGGTTTCACTTCGGCTTTGTTCAAAAAAATGCCCTCCTCGGATATACCTTTAGTTTTTAATATTTCAATCTCAGCACATTTTTTCGGGGTGGAATACTTCGTCGAACTTTTCTGCCGTCAAAAAACCAAGCTCAACGCAGGCTTCTTTCAGCGAAATGTTGTCGGCATACGCTTTTTTAGCTGTTTTTGCCGCGTTTTCGTAGCCTATGTAGGGATTCAGCGCTGTCACAAGCATGAGGGATGTGTGCAGATTGCTTTCCATTTTTTCGCGGTTTGCCTTGATGCCCGATGCACAGTTGACATCGAAGGAAATGATTGCCTCTGCAAGCAGTCGTGCCGATTGGAGAAAATTGTACGCAATAACGGGCATAAAAACGTTAAGCTCGAAATTTCCCTGGGAAGCCGCAACCGAAATCGCCGTATCATTTCCCATTACCTGCACAGCAACCATGGTAAGTGCCTCACATTGGGTAGGATTTACCTTGCCTGGCATTATGGATGACCCCGGCTCGTTTTCGGGTATTGTTATCTCAAAAAGACCGTTTCTCGGACCGGATGCAAGCCAACGCACATCGTTTGCTATTTTCATTAAATCACAGGCGGCGGCTTTGATTGCGCCGTGTGCAAATACAAGCTCATCCTTTGAGGTTAGCGCGTGGAATTTGTTCTTTGCCGTAACAAAAGGCTTTCCTGTAAGCTCTGCGCATTTTTTTGCCGCAAGCTCGGCAAAGCCGTCGGGGGCGTTAAGTCCCGTACCTACCGCTGTACCGCCGAGCGCAAGCTCATACAGGGGTTTTAAGGAAACCCTTAAAAGCTCAACATCGCGCTCAAGAGATGAGCGCCATCCGCTTATCTCCTGACTGAATTTAATGGGAGTGGCATCCTGGAGATGGGTGCGTCCCGATTTTACAACATCCTCATTTTCCGCTTCAAGGCGTTTTAGTGTTGCGATAAGTTTGGTGAGTGCCGGAATAAGTTTGTCCTCGATCGCAAGGACTGCGGAAATATGCATTGCGGTTGGAAAGGTGTCGTTGCTTGACTGACTCATATTTATGTCGTCATTGGGGTGAGTGAGCTTTGTGCCGGCTATCTGATTTGCGCGGTTTCCGATGACTTCGTTTGCGTTCATGTTGGACTGCGTACCGGAGCCGGTCTGCCACACAACAAGAGGGAAGTGCCGGAGGAGAGTGCCGTCTGTAACCTCATCGCAGGCGGCGCATATAGCTGACAGCTTTTCGCTCGTCATCTTCTCGGGTCTTAATTCTCCATTGGCGAGTGCCGCCGCTTTTTTGAGGATTCCAAATGCGTATATTATCTCTTTCGGCATGGTTTCGATGCCAACACCTATATTGAAATTTTCACGGCTTCGCTGTGTCTGCGCTCCCCAAAGCTTATCGGCAGGGACCTTTATTTCACCCATTGAATCGTGTTCTATTCGATATTCCATGAAATTCTCCTTTATGGCATAGTTTTGCGGCTAAACTCACAAATTACCAATCAACAATAATTATAACATCAAAAAGCGGAAAAATCAATACTTTGCGATAAAAAGAAACATAATCTGCGGTTCCGGTTTGCGTAATATATCAACTTGGATGAGCGGTATATTGAGTTGTTAACAATATGTAAACAAAACCGCATATATCTTGAAATTTACATTTCGGTGTGATAAAATATCTCTGTTGCGTGAGCGACATTTGCATATGTGACATCGAATAATAGTTTTGCTGCTATGGCTCAGATGGTAGAGCGCATCCTTGGTAAGGATGAGGTCATCAGTTCGATTCTGATTAGCAGCTCCAGAAGTGGAGAAAGCCGCCGCAGAAGCGGTGGCTTTCTTACTATAATCGCCGGCATGATGGAATGGCAGACGTGACGGACTCAAAATCCGTTGGTAGCGATACCGTGTGGGTTCAAGTCCCACTGCCGGCACCAGAAAAAACTCTTGTTCTTTCGAACAAGAGTTTTTTCAGTTATATTCGCCTTCGGCGAGTGATATTGCTTCGCAGTGATATTTAGGCTACGCCTAAGTGATATTGCCTTTCGGGCAGTTAAGAGGCGAATATAATATCACTTTTGCCAACGGCAAAAATATCACTATGCCGCAAGGCATAATATCACTCTGTGCGAAGCACAGAATATCACTAACCCTTGACACTCCACCGCTTTTATGCTATAATACATTCAGGATGGTGATTATATGAAAAAACTTTTGCTATTACCAACAATTTTATTTCCGTACACGGTATGCCTGTGTTTAGGATATGGCTTTATTGCTCAAAGTTTTTCTAATACAACGATAGAAATTCTTGGCATTTTTGTCTTTGTTACGTTGGTGCTTTCTTTTGTATGTAATTTGATTTATGTTTTCACTGCGAAAGAAAATACCGCTAAAGAATTAATAAAAACCGCATTGTTAATTAAGGCAGTACATATACCTACCTATATATTGATATTTGTATTAGGCGTTTTAATGGGATTAATGTTTTTTATGACATTCCCGTTCATTTTACTCTTAATAATTATTGATTTGCTAACTCTTTGGATAAGTGGAATGATAAGCGTATATTCACTTGCGAAATCATTAATAGAGGGAGGGCTTTGTTCTAAGCCGCTTTTAATAATTGCTATGGTTTGTCAGTTCTTTTTTTGTGCCGATATAATCAGCCTGTTTGTGATTAAGAAGGCGATAAAAAGAAATAACACTCAGAAAAGGTAAGTATATAAATTGCAAATATAAAAGAAAATCAGGTTTTCAACCCGTTCTTTTTTGGACACGAGAGACAAAAAATCCGTACACGAAAGTGTACGGATTTTTACTTTTTCACGAGTTCGGTGTACGGATTCTTTGGAAGGTAATAGTTAATAGTGAAGAAGTGCGGTGCAAAAGCGCAAACGGTTTTGTTTTTATTCCCCACGCAATGAATACGTAAAGTCAACTTAATCACCTTGCCACGACAAGGGACATTATAACTGTAAGGATAAGCAAAAACGCGAAATTCATACACAGAAACAGCAGTATGTAAGACTTTGTCCTTGTGGGGTAATTCTTTGTGAACTCGCGGAAGGTTATAAGGCTGGCGAGAGACGCTATAAGCGTGCCCACACCGCCTATGTTTACGCCAATGAGAAGCTCGCGGTAGTTGTCCGTGAACTGCGACAAGAGTATCGCCGAGGGCACATTTGAAATAAATTGGCAGGACAGGATAGATGTAATGAGCGTGTTCTTTTCAAGAAGTCCCGAAACGAAGTCTCGTACCGCTCCGATTCGTGCCATGTTTCCTGAGAACACGAAGAATGCCGCAAATGTAAGAAGCAGGGGATAGTCCACGTCACGGAGTGCTTTGCGGTCAATAACGAGAAGCACTGCCGGGATGACGATAAGTCCTACAAAATACGGAATACCGCGGAAAACAATGGCAATCGCAAGCACAAAAAGTAAAGACAGTATGACGGTGCGCCCTCTCGGAAGGGGCGGCGTATCGTCTTTCGGTATCTGCACTTTTTCAGGCTTTACAAAGAAACAGCACAGGGTGATTATGAAAATTGAAATGGCAAAGGGAAGTGCCATTATTGCCATAAACTCACCGGTTGGAATATTAAACCTGCTGTAAAGATACAGGTTCTGCGGATTCCCGAAAGGTGTCAGCATTCCGCCGAGGTTTGCCGATATATTTTGCAGAATAAACGTAAGTGCTGTGTATTGTCGGTTATGGGTAACATCGAGAACAAAGTAGCCGAGAGGGAGAAATGTGAGGAGTGCCATGTCGTTGGCAATGAGCATTGAGCCGATAAAGGTGATATACACCACCGCTATGACACAGAGCCGCAGATTTCCGCATCGGCGCACTATCTCACGGGCAAGAATATAGAAAAAGTTGATATTCTTAAGAGCGCAGACCACGGCAAGGACTGTAAAAAGACAGGTGAGTGTCTTTACATCAAAATATCCCGTATATTCCTTGTCCGGCGGTATTATGAACATGGTGATAATCGCCGCCGCAAGGGCGATTAGAAATACTGCGTTCTTTTTTGCAAAGCTTATTATGGGGGAGGGGTGAGCGTGCGCGCTTTCATCTCCTATCCGCCGCCTTGAAAATCCGAAGAATTTCATATACTTGGTGCCTTTCGTTGTTCCTTAATTGCCGTTTGCAAGTCCGGATGCCGCCATTCTGTCGCACTCGGCTTTTTTCTTTAATTCATCTGCTATGCACAAGAGACGCGCTCTTGCCTCGGGTGCATTTTTAATAAGAATGTCGGCGGCGTCTGCCAGCTGACCTTTTTCCATGGTGCGGATATCAAGCGTACGGCTGCCCTCGCCGATATAATCAAGAAATGCGTCAATTTTGGGGTCGTAGGAAATTCCAAGCATTGGTATGCCGAGAGATGCCGCAAAAATCAGCGTGTGAAGCCTTGTTCCGATGACAAACTGCGCATCGCTCATCACAGCGCACAGCTCACTTGCGGTAAGTCCCGTAACTACCTTGCCAATACCACATTTTTTTGCAAGCTCACGGGTGATAGCTGTGTCGCGTTCCGGAAACATAGGTACAAATATGGGAGTCAGCGAATATTTCTTGGCTATGGCGGCAATATCGTCTGCCATTACAGATACAGTATCCTTGTTTGTATCCGCACCGTCAAAATTGTTGCCGTCCTTTATTGAGACGATAAAATATTTGCTGCCGATACCCTCGCGCGCCGTGATGTGGTGCTTCCACAGCACATGAGACGGTTCAACCAAGAAAGCCGGGTCTGCCGTTACCTTTATATCGCATTTCATACCGAGAGTGCGTGCAAGCTTAAGCGAGGATTCTTCACGGAAGCTGACGTAATCCGCTTTTTCGATAATAGAAGCCGCCGCCCTCTGTCCGTTTTCCGAAACAAGCGGTCCGAGACCGTTTGCATAAAGCATAAGCCTAAGTCCGAAATGCTTTGCCATTCGCATAACGGTTACATAGTAGTAAAGGCTCTTCTTACTTGTTCCGTCTTGAAGCAGACTTCCGCCGCCGGAGATAAGCAGCTTCGCACGTCTCATTTCAAGTGCCACAAGGGGAATATTGAATCGGTTTATGGTGCGCACTCCCGTGATTCGCGAGAGCCTGCGCGGATGCTTTGCAAGCACCGTTATTTTAGCTCCGGGAGAATAGATGCGGATACCGTCGATTATGGAGGTGAGCAGGGAATCGTCGCCTATGTTTTCAAAGCCGTAATATCCGCTTATGATTATATCACCGCGGTTGTATTTCACGTAAGGAGTAAGGCGATTGTAGATTTTTATGTGGTCATCTGCCATTCGGGTTACGGAATAAGAGGAAAGCACCTCGCGTCGGCAGAGCGCACCAAGCTCACGTCGCTTTTCGGCGGTCATATTGTATACCGTGAGAATATCATTTGCGATAAGCTTGGCATCGGGCATTTTTTCGCCTCGGCAAGTGAAATTGGTGAGCTTTGCTTTGGGCATTGCTTTCTCATCAAGCACGCCGATATATCCCTGCTGTCCCGCAAGGATAACAGGCTTTTCCATACTCATGGCTTCAAGCGCCGCACGGGATACGCCCACAAAAACGTCTGCCGACGCGCATATTTCATCTATATCCGTGCGCGGGCCCATAAGCTTTACCGCCTCTCTGCCAATAGCGGCATTTGCGGTCTTTGCGGCAACGGAAAGCCTGTTAAATGCAGTGCCGCCGCCAACTATCAGAATTTCGATGTTTGGTATATGAGAACAAAGCTCCTTTGCGGCATCGCACAGCAAAAATCCGGGCAGAGCGGTCTCATTGTCGATACGGCTGACATATACTACACGGAATGCATCTTTGTTAAGCTTTAATTCCTCAATCACCCGTGATGGGTCAGCCGCCGATGAAAAACGCTTGGTATCAATTCCGTTTATTGTAAGCGTGATATTATCGGATGGAGTGCCGTAGTTGTCGATAAGATACTGCTTTATGTCACAGCTTACGGCAAATGTGTGGTCTCCCCAATCTGAAAGACGTTCAAGGAGCGGACCTACCTTGAATACCGCATGGGTGGACGTAACAAACCGAAATCCCATCCGCTTTGAAAGCGCTCCGCATATAAACGCCGGGATTCGGGAATGGGCGTGAACGATGTCGAATTTTTCTCTCTTAATGAGTTTTTTAAGAAGCCTGTAGCTTTTTATCATAGCGGCAGGATTTTTTGTGTGAAGCGGCACTGTAAAATGCTTCACTCCGGCGCTTACCAGCGCATCTACATACACGCCGCCGTTTGAAGCGACGGTAACATCGTGTCCCTCGGCTGCAAGCTCACGGGAAAGCTCAACCACATGAGTTTCAGCACCGCCTATGACCATCCACATATGAGCAAAAAGAATCTTCATAGCGTTTCTCCCAAATTTATAATATCTTATAATATTGTATCACACAATAAAGCCGTAGTCAATTGCGAACAGTAAAAAAATATGGTACACGGGCAAAATTCGACGTTAAACTTACCCTTTATGGGGTACAATATAGGGAGAATTTTATGAAAGGCGGAGTTAAATGTCAAAATTCACTGCTAAGGCCACAAATGTTTTAAATAAATCCCTTTATCTTGCCGCAGAGCTTGGTCACACATACATCGGAAGCGAGCATATTCTGCTCGCTCTTACATCCGAGGCAGACAGTGTTGCCGCAAGACTTCTTGACGCGCGAGGCGTTGACTATGACGGCGTGAAAAACGCCATTATAGCAAGAATCGGTACAGGCGAGCCAACACGGGTCACAGCCGGTGATATGACTCCGCGCACAAAGCGTATCATCGAGTCCGGTGCTGTGCGAGCGGCTGAGTTTTCCCAAAGCTATATAGGCACGGAGCATCTTCTTTTGGCACTGACAAGCGAGGCAGACAGCATGGCAGCTTCAATACTCACAACGCTTGGTGCACCTGCAAAGGACATAGCCACGGACGTTGCAAATTTCCTTGGGGAAATGAGCGGAGACATACGTACCGGCGGCAAAATTCCGCCAAAGACCACGCTTCGTGATGTGCCGACCCTCATGCAGTACGGACGCGACCTTACCGCTCTTGCGGTGGCAGGGAAGGTTGACCCCATTGTGGGGCGTGACGCAGAATGTGAGCGTGTTATCGGCATACTGTCAAGGCGTACCAAAAACAATCCCTGTCTTATCGGTGAGCCGGGGGTGGGAAAGACAGCGGTGGTTGAGGGACTTGCCGTGAGGATAGCCAAAGGGGAAGTGCCGGAAACACTTGCCGGAAAGGTCATTGTCATGCTTGATCTTCCGTCGATGATAGCAGGTGCTAAATACCGCGGTGAGTTTGAGGAGCGGATGAAAAACATGATGGCAGAGGCGGCGAAAAATCCGTCAGTTATACTGTTTATAGACGAGATCCACACGCTTGTGGGAGCAGGTGCGGCAGAGGGTGCTGTGGATGCGGCGAATATTCTGAAGCCTGCACTTGCACGTGGGGAAGTACAGCTTATAGGTGCTACCACCACGGCGGAGTACCGCAAATATATAGAAAAAGACGCGGCGTTAGAGCGTCGGTTCGGTGCTGTAAACGTAAATGAGCCGACACCGGAGCAGGCTATGGAGATGCTTTTTGGACTTCGGGACAGATACGAGTCCCACCACGGTGTGAAGATTACAGACGCGGCGGTTGAGAGCGCGGTACGGCTGTCTGTTCGGTATATCGGAGACCGCTATCTTCCCGACAAGGCAATTGATCTTATAGATGAGGCGGCATCCCGTGCGCGTATTGCCGGAGTCACACCGCCGCCGGAAATAAAAGAGACCGAGGATCGGATCGCTGAGCTTCGAGCTGACAAGGAGGAGGCTATACGCTCACAGGATTTCGAGAAAGCGGCGGCAATACGTGAAAATGAGAAGAAGCTTTCCGAGGAATGCGAGGAGAAGCGTGCAAATTGGAAGCGGTCGGAGGAAAATCGTGTTTTATCAATTGGCGGTGACGAGATTGCCGATGTGGTGACGGCGTGGACGGGGATACCCGTAAAAAAGCTTGCTTTGGAAGAAAGTGCACGTATCACCGGACTCGGCGAGCTTTTAAAAGAGCAGATAATCGGGCAGGATGCGGCGGCGGAGGCGGTGGCACGAGCTATACAGCGAAGCCGTGTGGGTCTAAAAAATCCGGAGCGTCCGGTGGGATCGTTTATATTCCTCGGGCCTACGGGTGTCGGTAAAACCGAGCTGTGCCGTGTGCTTGCCGAGGTGCTGTTCGGGGATCGAAAAGCTATGATACGAGTGGATATGTCAGAGCTTATGGAGCGTCATTCCACAAGCAAGCTTATCGGCTCACCGCCGGGATATGTGGGCTTTGACGAGGGCGGTCAGCTTACGGATAAGATACGCCGAAAGCCATATTCGGTGGTGCTTTTCGATGAGATAGAAAAGGCGCACCCCGACGTGTGGAGTCTGCTTTTACAGATACTTGAGGACGGTACACTGACCGATTCAACAGGCAGGCGTGCGGATTTTAGAAATGCGGTCATCATAATGACATCAAACGTAGGAGCTTCAAACCTTACGGACAGACGCATCTCCTTGGGATTCGGAAAAACGGAGGATGATGACGGCAGGGCGGCGGTAATGGCAAGCCTGCGTGAGACATTCAGACCGGAATTTCTTAATCGCGTGGATGAGATAATAATATTTAGCAAGCTGACAAAAGGCGATATTGAAAGAATAGCCGGCATTATGCTTGATGGCGTGAAGCGGCGAATCGAGGCTTTGGGGATAAGCGTTGAATTTACCAAAGACGTCATTGCACTTGTGGCGAGGGAGGGATATGACCCTGCCTATGGTGCCCGTCCCCTTCGCCGTGTTATAGGGAAGCGGATCGAGGACAGCTTTGCCGCGGCGATACTTGACCGGCGTGTTAAAGAGGGAGATCGGATACGCGCGGAGCTTTGCGGCGAGGATATAGTGTACACGCACATTTAGGTGATATTTGTTGGGTAAATGCGCGTAGCGCGAAAAAAATTATTTTGCCAAAGGGCGCGAAATCGTGCGCTGTAACATTAAAATATTATAAAAAAGCTCCCGTCTGCCGAATCTCGGCGGCGGGAGCTTTAACGTGTGGGTTTTTGCGGCATAGAATTATATCAGACGGCAGGTTTGTCTTGCTGTCAATATATACGAAAGAGGATGATAGATCTGATCGAAAAAGATCTTAACAGCTTTGGTGAAATGCGCCTTGCGGACAGTTTCCCCGTTGCCATGGCTTATGTCAGATGGCAGAAGCTTGATGAAATGTATCCGCCCGAGGATGCGTTCAGGCGCGGCACGCTTTTTCCGGAGCTTGATAAGCCTTTCTGCGGCAGAAGTGTAATGGGAGGCAAGAAATGAACAGAGAACCGATGAAATACGATCAGGCGAAGTACGATCAGGCGAAATATGCCTCCATGCGGTATATGCAGACCAACCGCATGGCGTGCGACAAAACCGAGCCAAGAGTTGACGAGAACAGATGCGAATGCCAGGATGACTCCCACGCTCTGAGCTTTGCCGCATGGGAACTGCGGCTGTATCTTGACACCCATCCGCGCGACGAAAAGGCTCTTTCCGCTTACAAGAAGCTCTGCGAGGCACAGGGAACTAAGTGTACCTATGCTTGTCACACAGACGATGCGCGTGGGATTGTAGACCATGACCACGGGCACGGCGACTGCGGATGTGCCGGCGGCAGACACGAGGACGGCAGAGTATGGCATTGGATCGACGATCCGTGGCCTTGGGAGCTTGCCGCCAACATGAAGGGAGGCGGATGCTGAGTTATGTGGATCTATGAAAAGAAGCTTCAGTATCCTGTAAAGATCAAAAACACCAATCCACGTCTTGCGCAAATTATCATAAGCCAATACGGCGGACCGGATGGTGAGCTTGGTGCATCGCTCCGCTACCTCAGCCAGAGGTACAGTATGCCCTACGCTGAGGCAAAGGGCGCACTTACGGACATCGGCACGGAGGAACTTGCCCACCTCGAAATGGTAGGAAGCATAGTCTACCAGCTTACACGCAACCTGTCTCCTGATGAGATTGATAAGCAGGGATTCGGTACGTACTTTGTGGATCATACCACGGGCGTGTATCCTCAGGCGGCATCGGGCACGCCTTACACCTCTGCCATGATGCAGGTAAAGGGCGACCCCATCACCGATCTCCACGAAAACATGGCGGCGGAAATGAAGGCGAAAACCACTTATGACAACATTCTTCGCCTTTCCGACGACCCGGACGTTAACGACGTCATAAAATTCCTTCGTCAGCGCGAGATCGTTCACTATCAGCGTTTCGGCGAACTGCTTCGTATCGTGCAGGATAACCTTGATTCGAAGAACTTCTTCGCTATCAACCCTGCATTCGATAAAAAGGAATGTAAATAATTAAAAGGGGGGCTTCAAAAGCTCCCCTTTCCGGTTTGTTTTATGATAATTGCGTCACGGCTCACCATGCGTCTTTTCTATTCGCACAGCGCAAACGTTATCACTGCCTTGAAAAGATCACCGTCGACGACTATATCAAATGTGCCTCCCTGCAGCTCTGTTAAGCTGCGTGCAATGGACAGGCCAAGGCCGCTTCCGTCGGTGTGACGGGATCTGTCGCCGCGCACAAATCGCTCGCAAAGCTCATCTGAGCTTACGGTGATCGGCAGATCAGATATGTTTCGGAACGTGATTTGCGCATATTGATTTGATATCTCGCAGGAAAAATACGCTCTTGTTGACGGCATTGCATACTTTCTTATGTTGGAGAAAAGATTGTCAAATACGCGCCACAAAAGCTTGCCGTCCGCCAGCACAGTGACGGATTCCTCCGATATTTGCAGAATAGGCTCTATGCCGGCATCACGCAGGCGTTCTTCATATTCACCGAGTGCTTGCGAGAGGAGAACTCCAACGTCCGTTGGCTGTAAAGTGCAGCTTACAGCACCCGATGTCGCCTTTGAGACTTCTATAAGGTCCTCGGTAAGCTTCTTTAATTTTGCCGACTGCTTGTCAAGCACCTCTAAGTATTCGGGAGCGTTCTCTGAATCAAGTCCCTCGGATTTCAGAAGGTCCACATAGCTTATTATAGCCGTCAGCGGTGTTTTGATATCGTGGGACACATTTGTGATAAGCTCGGCTTTCATGCGCTCCGATTTCATTCGCTCCTCCACCGCAAGACTAAATCCTGTACTCAGATTGTTGAGATTTTCACCGTGTGACCTAAAATCGCTGAGCATATATTTTGTGTCAACATGATAGCCGGTATTGCCGCAGGCAAGCTCCTCGCCTGCCTTTTGGAGCTTTCTAAGCATAAGGACAATGTATGCCAGCACCGTCATGACGAGCGGTCGGGTAATTACCCAAAATGGTATATAATCTTCCTCTCCCATTGCCCAAAATAAAAATTCAACCGCGCTCCAAACCACAAATACGATGGCTGTCTTATAATACAGCGGTATTTTTGCAAGAACACGCACTCCGATGCGCGCGGCTTTGTAGAGAAGCTTCAGTCCGCGCCAAATAAGCGTGTTTTTTATGAGTGTACGGGATTTTATCCGCACGGCGATACTGAGAATCAGCGTATATGCAAGGGAAAGCCACAAAATCCCGAAAATCACCAAAAATATGACTGCCGACATATCGTTATACATAAATTCATCGCCGATTTGTATTGAAAACATAAATCCGAAGAAATACAAAAGGCACAGAAGATCAGCCGGGATTTTATCAAAGCGCGTTAAGTATATACCGGGATATTCTCTCCTATGACCTGCCGCGCACATGGTGAATATCAGCATGACAAGTGCAAAGATCACAAGTAGCACTGTCACCCATATAAGAGTATAGCGTGCGCCTATAATAAAATCTACTAAAGGCATGACGTAGTAATACGCATCCTTGGCGGTAAGCTCACTCTGAAGATAAGCGGTGACTGTGATATGCTTATGGTTGTTCTTTACATGGGCGTAATCCCATGTGGAGGTGAATTTGTACTGATAATCAGAGAGCGTTTCGTATGATTTGAGCAGTATTTGCTCCGAATCCTCATTTCTGTCGTCCGTAAACGTAACTGTTACTGCAAGATTGCTGTTTTCACGTGACATCTGCTCGTCGTATTTAGATTTAACTGACGGTGCTGCGTCCCCCTCCATTAAGCTGAAGGCGTAACTGTAGTAAGCATTGTCCTTACGCTGGAAAATCAGTCTGGCAATGTCCTCGCGCACATATGCGCCGCCGTCACTGTACACGTTGTTGTACACCATAAGGATTATACACAGCCCTGACAGTACCGCAAGAAACACGGTTATAAAAAACAGTATGCCTGCGATTATTCTGAGTCCTCTACTCTGAGTAAGCTTCATTTTGATCCCTCCATTTTATAGCCTTGTCCCCATACCACCTTGATATATCGCGGCTCGGCAGGGTTTATTTCAAGTTTCTCGCGAAGATGCCGTATGTGCACCGCCACCGCATTTTCAGCACCGAAAGGCTCTTCTCCCCAAACACGGCGGTAGATATCCTTCGGGGAAAACACCGTTCCCTGATTCTGCATCAGTAGCTTTAAGATATCGTATTCTCTCGGAGTCAGAGAAACCTCGTCATCGTCAAGGGTCACATTTTTGGCGTCATCGTCAAGAAGAATACCGCCAACCTGAATTTGAGAGGCTTTTATCTGACCTCCGCCAAGACTCAGATAGCGTCTCAGCTGTGAGCGTACACGGGCAAGCAGCTCTACGGGGTTGAACGGCTTTGTTACATAATCGTCAGCACCTACATTAAGGCCAAGTATTTTATCGGTGTCCTCAGATTTTGCGCTCAGCAGAATTATGGGTACATTTGAAATTTCCCGAAGCCTTGACATGGCGGTGATGCCGTCCATCTGCGGCATCATGATATCAAGAAGCACAAGGTGAATATCTTCTTTTGTTGCTGTTTCGATAGCTTCACAGCCGTTTGCCGCTTCAAAGATTTTGTACCCCTCCGAGGAAAGATAGATGCGCAGAGCATTCCGTATATCCTTTTCGTCATCGCATATCAGTATATTGTACATACAAGTCTCCTGTTGATTTATAGCTTGTCACATCGTGCAGCATTTCTTAATATTATTATACATTATGCCGTATTAAGAAAAAAGGGGGCGATAGGTTAAGATTTTATTAAGAGGCGGTGGTTTTTTGTGGGAAAATGATGAGAATAAGTCAAAATGCCGCCTGCAAGGATTGCAGGCGGTCAAAATTTTCTATTTATGACTGTGCTGACAGATAAAATTACTCCTTACCCGTCCAGCAGTATGTGCAGAGCTTACTTGGGTCAATGCCTACGGCTTCTATCATATCGTCGATCCTCTGGAATGCAAGAGACGTAAAGTTAAGCTCCCGGCGGATCTCCTCAACCATGTTTGCATATTCCGGAGTCTCCGGATCAGCATACAGATGAAGTTTTTCTGCGGCTTTTTCCTCAGATCCTTCAAGGCGGAGTATTGTACGTCTCGTGATAAGGTCAAGCTCGCTCTTGGAGCGTGAGAAATTCAGATATTTACATCCGTAAAGGAGCGGTGGGCAGGCGGTACGGATATGCACTCCCGAAGCTCCGCTCTGATACAGAAATTCCGTGGTTTCGCGAAGCTGTGTTCCGCGGACGATGGAATCGTCAATAAGAAGCAGGCTTTTGCCGCGGATAAGCTGATCTATGGCAATAAGCTTCATTTTTGCGATAAGATTGCGCTGTGCCTGAATGGTAGGCATA
This sequence comes from uncultured Clostridia bacterium, assembly GCA_904501985.1. Taxonomy (GTDB): domain Bacteria; phylum Bacillota; class Clostridia; order Oscillospirales; family CAG-272; genus Flemingiibacterium. The sequence goes on along the minus strand of CAJGCT010000023.1, from coordinate 13,547 downwards.
AAAGAGCGCGGCCAGGTGGGCGTATATTTGATAAACGGGCGTCCAAAGGGCACTCCCGAAGCGTTTGCATAGCCAACAGCGTGAGCTGTGCCGGAATCCGGAACGCCTGCAACAATATCGGGCGATATCTTGCCCTCATCCCGTGCCGCTAGCTTTGCGCCGCAGCGGTTGCGCATTACCTCAACGTTGATTCCCTCGTAGTTGGAGGTGGTGTAGCCGTAGTATACCCAGAGGAAAGCGCAGATACGCATATCCTCCGTTGGCTCGGCAACGGTCGTACAGGAATCGGCGGTAATATATACTATTTCCGATGGACCGAGGTCTTTGTAGTGGGTATATCCAAGGTTCAGGTAAGCGAAGCTTTCAAATGAAGCACAGATGGCCCCGTCTTTTTTTCCTATAACCACAGGCGTGCGTCCAAGCCTGTCGCGGGCGGCATACATACCGTCGCTTGTAAGGATCAGCATTGTCATAGAGCCGTCGATAAGCTCCTGTGCATATCGTATACCCTCCACAATGCTGTCCTTCTGATTTATAAGGGACGCTACAAGCTCGGTGGGGTTTACGTCACCGCCGCTCATTTCAAGAAAATGGGTGTGACCCTTTTTGAAGCACAGGTCAACAAGCTCTGCTTCGTTATTTATGCGTCCTACCGTAGTGATAGCGAAATTTCCGAGATGGGAGCGTACAATAAGCGGCTGAGGCTCACTGTCGGAAATGCATCCGATGCCCATCCATCCGCTCATTTCACTTACATCCTTATCAAATTTCGTGCGGAATGGCGAATTTTCTATATTGTGTATAGAGCGGTCAAATCCACGCTCACCGTATACTGCCATGCCTCCGCGGCGAGTTCCGAGATGAGAATGGTAGTCTGTGCCGAAAAAGAGATCAAACACACAGTCGCTCTTTGATACTACTCCGAATAATCCTCCCATATACTGTTCCTTTCAAGCTGACAATCGAAAATTATTTTATGCATCTTCTATTATACCACAACGCCGACGCTTTTTCAAGTGCATTTGAGCACAAAAATCAGGGTTTTGGAATATTTTTGCCAAAGGCGTACATTATCCGGCATTTTTGTTTCATAAACATTCCAAGCTAAAAGCACATAAACTGTAATGCGGCCAAAAAGGCTCGTTTGTTAAACATAAGTAATGAGAGGAACATTATGGAAAATATAAATGTACGAAAAATTGCCGTTATCGGAGGCGACGCAAGAAGCCTGATTGCCGCAGCAAGACTTGGCGAGTCAGGATACGAGGTGAATCTGTACGGCTTTTGCGGTGAGACTGAAGCTGACAGTACCGCGGTAGTGGACTCACTCTGTTGTTCATCCAGCTGTGCACGTCCCCATGAGCTTCTCCATAATTTGGCAGGCGGCGACGTGCGTGACTGCGGTGCTGTATGCTCCTCGGCTGAAGAGGCAATTGACGGATGCGATGCTGTGATACTTCCGCTTCCGGCATCAAAGGACGGGGTGCGCATATCAATGCCCCTTGCAGGAAATACGGTGCTGACGCTGGCGGAGATTTGCGGGATAATGGCAAGCTGCAATGTGAGGCTTCTTTGCGGCGGAAAGCTGCCATCGGGATTTGTGACGCTGTGTGAGAGCCGGGGAATATCGGTTTTTGATTATTACGGCAGGGAGGAGTTTGCCATTGCCAATGCTGTTCCCACCGCCGAGGGAGCGATCGAGATCGCCATGAAGGAACTGCCGGTAACAATTGACGGCTCATCTGCTCTTGTTATCGGGCACGGACGGATCGGCAAGGTGCTGTCTCGCTTGCTTTGCGCACTTGGAGCGGATGTTACCGTAAGTGCCAGGAAGCCTGCCGACCTTGCGTGGATAAAGGCAGAGGGCTATACGCCTGCCGAAACAGGGAAACTCTCCGAGGTGCTTTCTAAAAAGAGGTACGATGCTATATTCAACACCGTTCCGCACACGGTGCTGGGTGCTAAAGAGCTTGCAAGGATTCAAGCCGGAACGCTTATAGTTGACCTTGCTTCAAAACCCGGCGGTGTTGATATTAAAGAAGCGGAACGGCTTTCACATAACGTGATATGGGCACTCTCGCTTCCCGGAAAGGTGGCGCCTGTTACCTCAGGACATATTATTGCCGATACTATCCTCGCCCATATCGGGAGTAATCGGAAGGAGGGAGAATCATGCTCATAGGATACGCAATGTGCGGCTCTTTCTGCACTTTTTCAAAAAGCATTGCGGTGCTTGAAAAGCTGAGAGCCGACGGACATGAGATCATCCCAATAATGAGTGCTATAGCACATTCCACCGACACGCGCTTCGGGAGAGCGGAAGAAATACGGGAGAGAATTTCCGATATCTGCGGACGTGATATCATATCAACCGTTGAAGCCGCAGAGCCGCTTGGTCCCAAGGTGAAGCTTGATCTTCTCATAGTATCGCCCTGTACGGGAAACACCCTTGCAAAGCTTGCACAGGGTATTACGGACACGTCCGTGACAATGGCGTGTAAGGCACATCTCAGATGTGACCGTCCGCTTCTTATCGCCCTTGCCAGCAATGATGCCATGTCGGCGAATCTTCAGAATATAGCCGGACTGCTTACGAGAAAGGCGGTATATTTCGTTCCGCTCTCACAGGATGATCCGGCAGGAAAGCCTCATTCCCTTGTGGCGGAGTTTGAACGCATCCCCGAAGCGGTCACGGCGGCGATGGAGGGACGTCAGATTCGTCCGCTGTTTGTGTAAGCGGCAGGAAGATGATGAAGCTCCCTCCGGGAGGGCGGTTTATGTAAGACAGCATAGCCAAAGCGGCAGGAGCAAGTCCGCGCCCTACGACCGAGAATATCGGAATCCTGTAGGGCAGGGGCTTGCTCCTGCCGTTAATTGTTCAAGAAACCATTCAAAATCAAGCTTAACAGCCGCAATACCGTCACTGCACCGAAAAAGCTTCACCGAGCGAGAATGAGTAAATAAGAGTGTCAGACACCTTTTTCGCGCTTATTTTTTTAAGTGCCGCCTTGTAATACATAAGCTGCAAACGGTGACGCTGAAGGAGCATATCACGCCCCTCCTCGGCTGAATACCCGGAGGGAACAAAGTCGGTTTTGTAGTCTATAAGCGTTAGGGTGCCGTCGGGATTTTCAAAGAAGCAGTCGATGACTCCCTGTACGAGCACCGTTTCATTTTTTAGTACCTTGGCAAGCTCCGTATCGGTTGTGAAATCCGATGCCGGAAGCGTCACATTAAAGCGATGCTCGCGCCAAACATTTTTCGCCGCGCATATGCGCGCAAAAATGGGCCCCACGAAAAATGCGGCAATGCGGCGCACATCAATGAGAGATGCCGCGCGCCGGGTGATGAATCCTGCATCGCGGAGTCTTGCCGCTTCTTCTTCCACCGTCTCTGCTATATCATCGGAAAATGCCGCAAAACGGGAGAAATCGCAGAACTGCATGAAAAGGTGCGTAGCAGTGCCGCGCTCAGCACCCACGGCGGTGGGAGCTTCATGGTCAGAGTCAAGGAAGCGCGGACGCTTGGCATCAAAATCAAATGGCTCATCCTCATATTCAAGCTCTGCGGCATCCTCGTCAAGGAGAGTGGGGACAAGCTTTGAAACCGAAAGCTTCGCCGGAAGCTTTGATGCGGCGGTGTTGGGGTATACAAAATCGAACCGCTCACGCACAAGTGCGCGGAGCGAGTCAATATCCTCGCAGGTGTCGGACTGCGTTTCTTCTGAAACTTGTGTGGTTGTGTCCTGCATGGGAGTGGGAGCCGCTATCTCTATAACCGCCGGGAGCGGCAGGTCAGATACAAGCTTGTGATGCTCAAGTGCCGTTAATATCCACCGCATATATCCGCTGTTTTTCATGACAGTGTAGCGGTTAAGCGCCTTGGCATCCGCCGCGGCAGCGGCGAGAAGCTCGTCGGGATTTTTTGTAAGCGCGGTGACGTACAGCCGCTCTCTTGCACGTGTCATTGCAACGTACAGAACTCGCATTTCTTCTTCAAGCTGACTGTCCGCAAGCCGCTTCACAAGCGCCTGACGTATGGGCGTGTCATAGCGCGCAAAGCCTGTGGAATCCGACAGTTTAAGAGATATTCCGAGGCTTCGCTCAATAACCACATTTTGCCTGAGGTCGCCATCGTTGAATTTCTTGCCCGTGCCGCAGATGAAGCACACGGGAAATTCCAGACCCTTTGACTGATGGATGGTCATAAGCTTTACCGTATCGCTTGCTTCGCCGAACAGCTTGGCTGTTTCAAGCTGTGCCTTTTCCTCAAGAATGTCGTTTATATACCGAATAAAGTTGTAGAGTCCCTTAAACGACGATGCCTCGAATCGCCTTGCATATTCATAGAGAAGCATGAGATTTGCGCGGCGTGCGGCGTTTTCCCTGTCGTAAACAAGCGCAGGAAGATCGGTTATAGTGTAGATGTACCAAAGAAGCCTGTCAACAGGCTGTCCCACCGCTTTACTCCGAAGCAGTTCAAGCGTGTCAAGAAAATCCTTGCCTTTTTTGAAATCTGCTGTCTCACAGTATTTCTTGAGCGCATCGTAAAGACATCCCTCTTTTGATGCGCGGCGAATTTTTATAAGCTCGTCAAGGGTAAAGCCGAACACGGGACTGCGGAGCGCGCCTGCAAGGTAAATGTCCTTTGTGGGGTTGTCTATAATATTAAGTATGCAAAGTGCTAAAAGTACCTCGGCGTTTTCAAAAAATCCGCCTGTGACGTTGTTGTAGCAGGGAATTTTATATCTTGCAAAGACTTCCTCAAAAACGGCGGAGTGAGCCTTGGCACTGCGCATAAGTATGGCGATATCGCCCGGGCGAATTGGAGTACCGTCGTTTTTCTTGCCCTCTTTAAGAAGCCTTGATATCTCGCCAGCCACATATTCCGTCTCACGCTGTGATACGGCATCGCTGTCCTCATCGGTATCCTCGGATTCCTCGCAGTCACTTCCGTCAACGAGCACCACCCGTACAGGCTCACCCGATTCGGTGTCGATTTTTGAGTGGATGAGCATATCCTCCTCGGTGAATGGAATATCCCCTCTGCCGCTTGTGAAAAGACAGCTTGAAACGATATTTGAGAAGTCAATAACGGAAGAATCGCATCTGAAGTTGTCGGAGAGGAATATGGCGGCACCGTTTTCGTCACCGTCGTCACCGAGGTTTACGAATTTCTTTCGGTAGTCGGCGAAGATGCGCGGCTCCGCACCGCGAAAGGCGTAGATGGACTGCTTTATATCGCCCACCATAAAGCGGTTATGTCCGTTTGATACGGCGGCGAATATGGCATCCTGAACGGCGTTTACGTCCTGATACTCGTCTATGAATATTTCATCAAAGCGCAGTGAAATTTCCGCGGCGGCAGGAGTGGGAGCACCGTTTTCCACCAGCATTTTGTACGCCAGCCTCTCAAGGTCGCCGAAATCCACAATGCCGCGGTTTCGTTTTTCTCTCTCAAACCGTGCAAGAAATACCGAGAGAAGGGTATAGAGCTTTGTCAGCGCATCGGCGGTGTCGGTGCGGTTTTTTGCCAACTTTTCGGGGGAGAGGGAGAAGAATTTCGCGGAAATTTTGCGGCGTTCGTCGTGAAATTCCGTGCGCCTCTTTTTAGCTTTTTCCACTGACCCCGTAAGTATGACGTTTCTCGCTACCCCGAGCCGTGTGGGTACATAATTTTCAAAAAGTGTGGCTACATCTGAATAACATCCGCTGTGCGTTGCCGAAATTACCCTGTCGATAAAAGCGATATCGTCGGAGAATGCAGGAAGATACGCCCTTGAGAGCTTATCGTCGTCAATAAGCTCCGAGGTAACGGATTCAAGGTCGGCGCGGTAGGAAAGAAGCTTGCCTCTGACAAGGTCAAGTATTTCCGCACCACATCCCGTGAGGGCAAAATCGCGGTTGTCGCACCGAAGCTCCTCGGCGAAATTTTTAATAAAATCAATATGCTCCGTGAAGCTTGAAAGGGCATTTTCGATGCCGAGAAGTATATCCGCAAGTCCGTCATCACCCTTTGTGCCAACAAAGGTGTCCGCGAAGTTATCAAAGCCCTCAATATCTCCCTCAGGGGCGTTTTTTGCATAATAATCGTCAATAAGCTCGTTCATTATGCTTTTTCGAAGGAGCGTTATCTCAACATCGTCCGCAATGCGGAAATCCGCAGGCAGTCCGCACGCACTGCCGTTCTCTTTTAGAAGATCAAGGCAAAAACTGTGGATAGTGCATATTTTTGCTCTGTCAAGTGCCACAAGCTGACGGGCAAGCCTGCGGTTTTTTGGCTGTTTTGCAAGCGCGTCCGACAAAGCGGCGGATATACGCTCCCGAAGCTCTCCTGCGGCGGCTTTTGTAAAGGTTACAATAAGCATACGGGTAATGTCGGCAGGATTTGCCTCGTCTGTAAGACGGCGTATTATGCGCTCGGTAAGTACCGCTGTTTTTCCCGAGCCTGCACCTGCGGATATGAGAAGATCGCGCCCTGAGGCTTCGATAGCTTTTGTCTGGGCGGCTGTATAGTTTCTTGCCATATCACTTTCCTTTCCCGTCCGCGGCTTTTCGGCATATGGGACGCATTTCACAGTATTTGCAGGCATCCTGCTTTTTGTTTTTAAGTGGAATAGCCGAGGCATTGCCTCTCTTTATCTCGTTTCCGATACCTCTCACCGTATCTTCAATTGACGAAAGCAGTGCCTTGAAGCCCTCAAGGGATGTAAGCGAGTCGGAATTTGTAAAGCTTCCGTCTTTTTTCATTCTTACAGGTAAATATTTGCCGGACAGCTCCGACTCCATTGCACGGAGCACATCGGGGTCGTCAAGCAACAGTCCCCGACGTGCCAGCTTGTCCTGCACCATCTGTTCCACTTCCTCGGCTGAAGCCTCGGAGTCAAGAGTGACCGTTGGGACACCGGCGGAGAAATACAGTACGCCGGCAGGCAGTATCTCGCTGTCTTTTGCAAACTCCAGCGCACCTCTCGGATTTGCACCGTTTTTCTCGATGGAGAACAGGTAGAGAAGCATTTGAAGGTCAAGCCCCATTTTTATGTTCTCCTCGGAGAAATCCTTTGCGCCGGTTTTATAGTCCACCACGCGCACATAGTATTTTCCGTCGTTTTGGTATATGTCCACTCTGTCGGCGATCCCGTAAATATACGCCGCCGCGCCGTCGAAAAGCTTAACGCTGAGCGGCTCTACCGCAGTTTCGCCGGGAGCGGGACGGCGGATGGGAAGCTCAAAGAATGCCGGGCGGAAGCGACTGCCCGAAAATTCCGCCGCGAGATTCTTGCAAAGAAGTCTTGATGAGCGGCGAAGTCTTGCGAAAAGGTGGGATATGCGGCTTCCGGAAAACTCCGGTGCTATACGGCACACCTCTGTCATGTAGGCGGTGATTATGTCCTCAACCATGTCCTCAATTTCCTTATCGGTAATAGCCGATATATCGTCCGATTCTTTAATTGCCGACAGGAATTTTTCAAGGACGTGATGTATAAACGTACCCATATCCGCCGCATCGAATCCGGAGGATTTCTTCTCCTGAAGCTTAAGTATATACTTGCAGAAGTAGGAGAAACGGCACAGAACATAGGATTCAAGTCTGGACTGCGTCAGCGCAAGGTCGCCGGGAAAAAGCTCCAGACAGGTCTCCGGAGACACGCAGTCCTGCTCCTCGGAGAGGGGGATGTCAAGCTTTTTGAGGCGATTCGACAGGGATTCATCCTTTGCGGCATAGTCGCGCAGTGCCGCGCCGAGGGGCGTTTTGTCGGTCTCGGCTATAAATTCAAGGAGATTTGCACGTCCTTCAAGGCGATTTTCAATTGGCAGTAAAGAATAATCCGTTACCTCCACATTAGGGAACAGCGCACGAAGCCGTGTGACTCCAAAGGATGGCTTCATGGTGTGTCCCGATAGGTCGGAGCTTGACCAAATGACCGTCAGCGAGTGGGATGCAGATGTCAGCGCACGGTAGAAGTGGAAGCGCTCGTCTGCTGCCTCACTCTCTGCACCGCCTGCAAGCTCGATTCCTGCGCTTGCCAGCACCTGGCGGTCCGAGTCGGTAAATATGCCGCACTCCGACGGGGTCATGGGGAATATACCCTCGTTTGCACCGAGGATAATAATATGCTTGCCGCCTGCGCGAAGCAGAGAAGCATCGCCAATTATGACCTCGTCCACCGTTCCGGGGATTCGCCCGATGTCGGTCTCGTCGAAGATGATTTTAAGAAGCTCGGAGTAGGATGCGCAGTCCGTCGGCATATCCGGCATTATGGCGCAAAGCTCGTCAAGGGCATCTATAAGTATGCCGTAAAGCTGTTCTGTTTCCTTTGCGGCGGCAGGGTCAAGCTTCCTCTGCTCCTTTGCGGCAGCGGACAGCTTTTGGGGGATTTCAAGAGCGCAGAGATAATTGTAGACTGCCCGTGAATGGTCGCGGACATCAATAGCACCGTCAAGGGCGGTGTGGAGATCAAGGAGCGGCGTTACAATTCTCTCGCGGACCTCGTTTATCGTATCAAGCAGACGCGCCGATTCTTCGGTAAAATCGGCGGTGTATCCTGCCGGATTCATCTGCCATTCGGACGTCCACGCCTTAGCACCCCGTATCTTCCAAAGCTCAGCGTAGTTTTCAAGCTGTGATATTTCATCGGGAGTGATACCGCAGAGTCCTGTTTTTATGTATGATATCACGTCCGAGGTTCTGAAATTGCCTGAGCGCAGAGTGAGTGCCAAGAGGATAAGCTTCATGAGAGGCTTGTTTTTTATATCGGTTCTGCGCGAGGTGAAGTGTGGGATGCCGTATTTTTCGAAAATTACGTCAAGTATGCCGTTATAGCGGTCAACACCTCTTGTGATAACCGAAAAGTCACGCCATGATGCGCCCTCGCGCACAAGTCGGCATATGTCTGCGGCTGCCGCTTCGCACTCGGAAAAAAGGTCAGGGCAGCTTACAAGCTTCAGCGGCGGTGCATCTGACGTGCAGGCGTCGGACTCAGTAAGGTCAAGCGACCACAGTGCGGATTCGAGGAAAGCAAGCTCCGGTGACGCAGTGCGACGATTTTTTCTAAGGACGGTTTCTTTTATCTCACATCCGGCACGCTCTGCGAGCCGCTTCAGCTTTGATGCGGCGGAGACTTGATTCTGGAACAACTCATCCTGTGAGCACTCGGGGGTATCGTCAAGGCAGATGGAAACGGTGACGTCCTTTGCCTGGCGGAATATTTCTTCGATGAGTGTGTACTCCTGGGGCGTGAAGCCGTTGAATGCATCAAAGCACACATGGGCACCGCGAAAAAGCTTCTTGCCGCGAAGAAGCTCTGTGGCTTTTGTGAGGTCGTCAGCCGCATCGTCAAGCGTCTCGCCAACAAGGTTAGTGTAAGAGGCGAAGATAAGGGAAAGGTCGAGAAGCTTGTCCGCAAGCTTTTTGTGGCTATCCGTGGAAAGGTCTGCGGCGGCTCGCTCAAGGGCGTGGGGAGATATTCGGTAAGCCTTCATTTCGGCAACTGCGCCAAGCATCTGCGAAACGTTTGCACGCTGCGGCGGCGTTTTTTGCTTAAGCATAGGAGCAAGCTCGGTGAGCGTTCTCCACATCATAAGCTGTTTTCCGCTTTTTGTTATATAGTTATAGGAAAGTCCGCCGTATTCGCGGAAGATTCTGTTGCAGAGTCGTCTGAAGTTTAATATTTCAAGCGACAGAGAGGGGGTATCGCCCATGAGCGCTGTCATTTTTGCTTCGGTGTCAAGTGCCGTCTGCTCGGGGACGATGAGAAACACTCTCTCGCCGCGCTTTACCGCATCGGCGGCGGCAAGGCACACGTTATGGGTTTTGCCGCTTCCGGCTCTTCCGTATATAAATTCGGTCATACGATCTCTCCTTACAAAAGATATGTGAGCCTGTCAGCTCGCTTTGTGAGTATTCGGCGTTTCAGGCGAAAGAAAAAGGCGTGGCGCACATAGTACACGCCGTCCTCATACCGTGCGCTGATAAATTTTCTTGACGGTGCGGCGGTTATGACGAACACCGCCCCTCCGCCATCCGAAAGCTCTCTTGCAAACCCCTCGCCGAACTCTCCTGCCTGCGAGATAACGCAGATGCGCTCTCGCGAAAGGTATTCGCGAAGCTGTCGGCTTCGGAGTATCCGTGCGCCGATAACGAGGTCGGCGATGTATATTGCAGTGAGGGCGATGAATGCCACAGGGATAATTACCGCAAGTGCCGCGGCGGCAAGCAAAAGCACTGCGCTTGTTTCGATTATAGCGAATGCTATTGATATATATTTAAGTATACGCCCCACAAGCAAAAATCGGCGCGTATATTTTATCACTCTGTCCGCAAGACTCCATATGGATGTGGAACGCAGTCTTGCAACAAGATACGTAACAAATGTTTTATACTTTACAATCTCCGGCATGGTTTCTTCTCCTGGGTGGGGGATAGGAGAGTACGGTCGCTTTTTTGAAAAAAAGCTCCGCAAAAAACTTTATACAGGGAATTTATTTTAAGCAAAGGCGATGTGATTGCAGACCGTTTAACAGCTTCGTTTGCGCCGCCTGCATGGCCCCGCACCATTCCGGCGGCTTGGGTTGCGGTAATTCTAACTTTTATTTGCACTCTGAAACGCTGTTTCGCAGAAGAAACGGTTACCGCAAACGATTTGCCGGGATAAGGGGCCCGGCTCCTGAGAGCGCGGTATGCGAACGCACTGTCGCACATCAAAAACTCCACGATTGGGAGCTTTACACTCTAAATTGCGTAATATCAAACGCTGGGGCGTGGTTAAAAATCCTGTATAAAGTTTTTGCGGAGCTTTTTTCAAAAAGCGACCGTAACTCCCTTTACGTTAATATACACCATACCAATAATATTATAACAGAAACACAGGGTTATTACAAGATATTTTTCACAAATGGTATTTACTTTTTGAAAAAAATATGGTATAATGTACAGTAATAATGAAAAGTGAGAGGTTTGAAGATGGCTGTAAAGAAGAAAGAGACCTATGGAGACCAGAGCATATCGAGTCTTAAAGGACCGGACCGAGTAAGAAAGCGTCCGGCGGTAATATTCGGCTCAGACGGACTTGAGGGATGTGAGCACTCTTTTTTTGAGATACTGTCAAATTCCGCCGACGAAGCGCGCGAGGGATATGGCGACGAAATACGGGTAAAGGTGTTTGCCGACCATTCTATCGAGGTGGACGACCGCGGACGCGGCGTGCCGCTGGGATGGAACGAGGCGGAGGGAAGATACAACTGGGAGCTGGTGTTCTGCGAGCTTTACGCAGGCGGAAAATACGATAACAACTCCGGTGATTCGTCCTACGAATATTCTCTCGGTTTGAACGGTCTTGGCGCCTGCTCAACACAGTATTCCTCCGCATATATGGAGGTTGCGTCATACAAGGGCGATACCGTGAGCCGCATAAGCTTTGAGAAGGGCTATCCCACAACGGAGCTTGTAGTTGAGCCGCTTGACAAGAAGAACCGCCGCACTGGAACTACAATACGCTGGCTTCCCGACCTTGACGTGTTTACGGACATAAATATCCCCCACGAATTTTTCACCGAAACCATGAAAAAGCAGTCCATCGTAAACCCCAAGGTGAAATTTATCTTAGAGCTTGAAAAAGCGGACGGGGAGTTTGAGGAAAACGTATATTTCTACGAAAACGGCATCGCGGACTACCTAAACGAGCTTTGCGGTGACTCACAGCTTATCGCACCGGTACAGTGGCATCTTGAAACCATGGGACGCGACCGTGCGGATATGAAGGACTACAAATTAAAGGTCGATGTGGTCTTTTCTATCTCAAATACGGTCAATGTTATCGAATATTACCACAATTCAAGCTACCTTGAGCACGGAGGCTCTCCCGATAAGGCGGTAAGAAGCGCATTTGTGTATGCCGTGGACAAGTACCTGAAAGCACAGGGTAAATATACCAAAAATGAAGCAAAAATCACCTACGACGACATAAAGGACTGCCTTGTTCTTGTGTCAAACGGTGTTTCTACCATCGCATCTTACGCAAATCAGACGAAAAAAGCCATCACCAACACCTTTATTGCTGAGGCGATGACGGATTTCTTAAAGCAGAAGCTTGAAATATACTTCGCGGAGAATCCCACCGAAGCCGAGCGCATGGCAAATCAGATACTCATAAACAAGCGTTCCCGTGAGAAAGCGGAGACCACGCGCCTTGATATAAAGAAGCAGCTTACCGGAAAAATCGACATTGTCAACCGTATTGATAAATACGTGGGATGCCGAAGCAAGGACCCGGAGCGCCGCGAGCTTTATATAGTTGAGGGTGATTCGGCGCTTACATCCTGTAAGCTTGGACGTGCGGCGGAATTTCAGGCTATTATTGCCGTCCGCGGAAAAACGCTTAACTGCTTAAAGAGCGGATACGACAAGATATTCAAGTCCGAGGTCATTATGAACCTGCTTAAGGTCATCGGCTGCGGAGTTGAGATAAAGGGCAAGGTCAAGGGCGATATCGCGGCGTTTGACTACGACGCACTGCGGTGGTCGAAGATTATTATCTGTACCGATGCCGACGAGGACGGATATCAGATAAGAACGCTGATTCTCACCATGTTCTACAGACTGCTTCCCACGCTTATAAAGAAGGGAAAGGTGTACATCGCAGAGTCGCCGCTGTTTGAGATAACCTGCAAGGACAAGATACAGTTTGCATACAACGAGCAGGAAAAGCAGGACATCGTGGCGAAGCTTGGAAATGCAAAGTATACGCTCCAGCGCTCCAAGGGTCTTGGTGAAAACGAGCCGGATATGATGTGGCAGACCACAATGAATCCGGAAACGCGCCGCCTTATCAAGGTAAACGAAGCCGATGCCGAGGAAACGGCAAGAATCTTTGAGACTCTTCTCGGTGACGACCTTGAAGCGCGAAAGGAATATATAACCCTTTACGGAAATCAGTATTACACCAAAGAAGAAGTGTAGATTTACCGTGCCTTGGGGCTGTCCGAAAGGACAGCCCCTTTTCTATGTTTTCAAGCGAAAGTTTTGTTTGCTTAGCGGTCAGCATATACATTAAACAGCACACCCAGCGTAATAGTGCAAATATTACAAAAACTTTACAAAAAAATATTAAAAAACTTTTGCAAAAAAGGTGGACATTTAGAGAAATATGTAGTATAATATATAAGTAAGTCAAAAAAGAGTGGTATACATACAGATTGTTATAAAATTAACAATCTTGTGATACACTTGTTTAGACTGAATAATTTTAAATTCCTTTCAAGGAGGATAGGCACTGCACATGAAAAAGAAGTTGACCACAGTAGCATTCAAGGGCACTCCCGAGATGGAAGCTAAGCTTGACAAGCTTATTGCTGATTACAAGGGAGTAAAAGGCGCGCTTATGCCTGTACTTCAGGGCGCACAGGAAATCTACGGATACCTGCCCATCGAAGTAATCAAGCACATCGCGGCAGGTCTTGAGGTACCGATGGAGGAGGTTTACGGCGTTGCGTCGTTCTACTCTCAGTTCTCCCTTAATCCCAAGGGTGACGTTTCCATTGCTGTATGTC
>CAJGCT010000022.1 GCA_904501985.1 uncultured Clostridia bacterium | reverse complement strand
TACCGAAGGTAGATAAGGGAGTATACATGTTAAAATATATAAAATAAAAGTTTACACGTATCATTGTAGTTTGGATTATAATAAGTATAGCTTGGCTCTTATACATTCAGTCATTCAATAAATACTACTCACGGTCGCCCATAATCGGATTGTCATCACGGTAGTAGGCGATATCCGCCTCCGTTAGTTTTACGATCATACTTTTCATACGTTTGATCAACGCCGGATCAAAACTAATACTCAAGTCATATTTCCTTTCTGTTTCAGCATTGTGCTTCCTTCAATTTGAAATAGTACGGTATGCCTACCTGATATGGATATATAGTAAGGTCACTATCCCCCCATATTCGCATAGCATGACCACCCTTATCTTTTTTCAAAATTATCTTGTTCGATTTTTGAAATAGCAATTTTATATGCGATGCACTATACCTGCTTTGAAGTTCTACCAATTCAAAGGTATATGCTTTTTCTGTTTCTTTGACAAGCATCTTTACTGTATAGGCATCCCATATACTATCATTGTTCTCAGCAATATACAAGCCTTGCTTCAACATTCGCATCATCCTCCTTTCAGATTATTGGATATACCAAAGAGCAGCCGATTTATCATCGACTGCTCTTGATACCCAAGCAGTTATGCACACATCTTTAAGAATGATGTAAAAACTGCTCTTGCCGCGTTCGCTTTAGGTCTCATGGAAACCCGATAAATCGAATTCTCTGTTTCAAAACAAACGTGATCATCATCCTGTTCTTGGATTGACACTACAGAAGACGTGCGGATTATATCGCTTTTCCGTGAAATCACCGCAGCGTTTCCCACACAAAGAGGGTAAAGCGGTTTACCGCTTATGTGTACTTCTCGTTTCATTTTGTTGTTTCACTCCTTTTCATATGATACTGTTCATCACAAATTTTCTGCAATGTGTTGACCTGCCTTTTTAGTGCTATGCGCTCAAGTATGCTGATACTCACATACCAAACCAACACAATAAGTAAGGTAGGTATCACCGTAAGCATATCGTATATAAGCAAAACATTGGCAACCAATAGCATAAATGCTGATATCGCAAATATCAAATAATCCGCCTTTTTAGAACCGATCATACCGCGTCCCTCCTTTCATCTCCCCTCAGAATGTGGATAATATCTTCTCTACAGTTCGCCAGAAGCTCATTTATTTCCTGAAATGTTAAATGCTCGTGTTTAGCAATATCATGCATCTTATAGCCTGCCGCTTTCATCCGTACAACATTCATTTCACGCTTTGGGAGTTTATTTTCCAGTTCCTTGATTAATTCTCGTGTTTCAAGCTGAAGCATCTGATCATCTTTCCGACTGAGAACATTCTCCCACGTTAAATCCGCATCATCACCAATCGGCTCATAAATGCTGACTGTTGTTGCATACCGAACCGGTGCGGCAAGATATCGCCAATATGCTGAAACCGAACTCTCCATTCGTTTCCATGCTATCGTAGAGAAGGCATATTCACGAAAACGCTTTTTAGAAACATATTCCTGTACAGCGCGCATATATCCGAAGATCACAATATCATAAAATACATCTTCTGACAGATCTTTTTCCTGCAAAAATGTATACACAAGATTATGATTTTGCGTTGCAAAAAGTTGTTCTTCTAAATTCAATGGGCGTAATCTTTCCATAGACAACTCCTTTTCGTAAATATGGGTATCGCCGGTTTTTTACGCCGGCGATACATAATACTTGCGATTACATAGGTAATTCGTCTCTGTCACCATCGATTACCCCATACGGAGAAGATATCGAATTGGTACCATCCTGTACAACAGTACGGTATGCGGGAGCTGCATCAAAAATAGGTTCAGTCTCCACTACGCTGTCTGCAATAACCGGACGCTGTTCCAGACTTTGACGAAGCTGTTCACGGAAGTTGCTTGCATACTGCTTCATCGGAGGAATCTGCTCACCGACGAAATCCTGCATTTTACGGAAGGTTGCTACACTGTAGGTGTTTGCTCCGTTGTCAACTTTCTTGAGTCCAATCTGAACAACGCTTGCCCATGTGGGACGTCTGCGATTCACGAAAACGTTGTTCATAAACTCATTGAAGTTAGAAAGACTTGTAGGCGGAAGCGAAAGCTGGATGGGCATATACTCTCCACTGCGAAGAATGTAAAGCTGTCGCATGTTCTTGCATGCCTTACCCTTAGCCGGATTGCCTTTAGAGTCAGTTGCTGTTCCATACTGGTTGAACGGACAAGCAGCACACACTCCACCGGGAGTACCGACGCCCTGTTTACCATCCAAAGAAGAACAAAGCGGAGGAGTGTTTTCGTCATACTCGGAACCACCGGACCAATATGCACTTGCAGCATGATTGTAGAGAATGACACCCTCGATATACTTCACATAGTCGGGATTCTCAGGATCATCACCCGGAAACTCAAACTGGATCATACCGCCGCTGGGAATCTTCACCTTACGGAAGCTGAGTCGGATACCGTCAAAATCTTCGCCGATATCTTCTGAGGAAAACGAATCATCCATCATTTCCGGAAGAATAAACGGACGAGGTTCAACCGCTTCGGCGGGCATAATGGGATTCACAGCGTTGGGGGTCATTGCGTTAGCATTGGGATTCATGTAGTTGTTAGTCATAGTTATAACTCCTTTATAATTAAAATAATTTTGTTGACCGGACGTTAAGCTGCTGCCCGGTTAAGTCTGTTCCATGTGTTTGTGGGCATTGTAAGGATATTGTATCCGATGCCCTCTAAATCGGTTGCACGGTCGTAGTTTTCAACATCCTGGCTGAACCGTGTCACCGCGTTGGAAAGACCGTACAGTGTAAGGTTGCCGTCTTCGATGAGGTGCTGCAGAACACCCGGTTCTTCCGATTCGGTAATGCCAAACTCGCGGCTGGCAAGCTTGACAAGTCCCGGGACATCAGCTGTATTCATCTGTGCTGTTGATGCCTCTTGCATCATACCGACAACACGAGCGAACTGCGCCTCATCTACTGCGGCTCTTACCGTATCTTGAATCTTCAAGAGAAATGCATGATCGTCTGCCTGTAAAGTCTTTTCTGAATACAGAAGAAAATTCTCATCAGAATTGTTTACACGACCGATATGATTTCGCTTTGTAGCTGCATCATTGACGATCATACCATTACTGCAAACCAGACGGTAAACAAGCGGCTGTACTGTAGCAGAACCAAGACCGACTTCACTGTTGCTGATTATCAAGCCTGACTGAACAATATCTCCCGGTGTTACCTCCGCCTGCAGACGTGGATTTACGACCTTGATGTACAAGCGTCCCTCTGTAATCTGACAGCTTTCGAACTGGGCATCCGGCATTTCGCCGAGGATTGGCAAAATTGCGGATACTATCTCGTAGTGATCAAGTCTCAAATATCGATTGCTGAGGAATGCTCTTGCTTTGCCTTCAAGTACGCGAAGCATGCGTTTGGCAGGATTCGTACCCATCCAACTGTTTACGTTTGCACACAGCAGATCAGTTTTTTCCGTAAGCATCTTTGCGTAATACTTTGCCGGAATAGATAAATGCGTACCAATCTGTCTATGAGCAATCTCTCCGACATCAAGCGGTTCAATTCGGTCATCCTTATTTTCATCGAGAACACGAAGGACAACATCGTTACCGCTTGGCTCCATCACCAGAGCCGGAGTATCTACAATGTAGTCCTCCTTCACCTCTTTCTGACGAAGAATTTCAGCAGCTAATGCTTCAATTGTCAGTCCGGATTTCACAATACATCACATCCTTTCACCATGTCACGACGATACCGTCTTCTTTTACTTCGCCGGCTACGCCTGCACGTTCAAGAACATTCACGAGGCGATTCCAATACATTTTCTCAGGAACGCTTCGGAAGTGACGCTTTGTGATTTGCTTATCTCCCTGATCGATGGTTACATCGCCGTTTTCACGAATAGTAAGGCTGTGATAACCGTATCCGCTCAAATCATTTATGAGCTTACTAAGGACATCTCTGCCATGCTGTTCAAACCACACCTGCGGATCAACCGTATTCTGCGGCGGCACCGGAGGCTTAGGTTTATCTGTATCAGCGTCAGATTCGTTGTTATCCTCACCAAGCGTCACAACTTTCAAAAGCGAACAGGTCATATTGGCGTTACTATCAAGTGTAACTTCACCGTAATTGTACTCGTCAATTCCGAACACTTGAATTCTTCCCTTACCGCCATTTGCGGCAATTACTTCGGGGTACTCCTCACACCAATTCCAAGTGGCATCCGGATATGAGGCTTTCAGAAAGCCGGTAATTCTGTAATTGACGTGACGTAAAAGAACATCGGCAACCGGATCCGATGCAGGCGAAATTGGATTTCGCTGTTCATCCACCATACGCTTCTGTTCTTTTTCGAGTTCTCTGCGAAAGTGACATTCTTTAAGGAATGGGATAAGATGCTTGACACTTGCCCAAATACTCCAAGCGGTAAATGCAGCGACATACAGCCAGAACTGCAAATTTCCGCGAGTAAATGCCATAATTACGAGGACGGCTACGATTAATACCGCCGCCGTATTCCAGAGATTTTTCTTGTGTTTCATTTGTTTGATTTCACTCCTTCAATAAATTTTGTGGAAAACAAAAAAAGAGGCACCACTTGTCTTTCCTAATGAAAAACACAAATGGTTCCTCTTTGGTGCCGAAAACTATTCCGGCAAGGGTTCTCTTTCTCCATCGATGATCGGCGCATATTGTTCTGTTTTACCAATCACTTCACGGAAGATTTGTTTTGGTTCATCTGATGCATAGCCCCAGCTTTTCAGATATACTTTCAATCTTTTGTCTCGATATCTGCCGCTTTCGGTGATAAATTCCTCAAGCTCTAAATAACCTTTCACCCAGATTGATGTACTACCCTGCACACCATCACAGATAAGCTGCTTGGCATCACTGCCGAATGCCCATATCTGTAATGTCTGCTTTCGTCTGCTGTCTCGACCGCCAATATTCTCTGCGATATCGAAACAAACATAAGATTCATCCCTGCTGCTTTGCTTCAGTTCGAGATCAGCAACAACTCTGCCGACCACATAAACCTGCGCCATAACACTCCTTTCTGCCTAATGGCTTTAAATATCTATATAAAAAAGTGCCGTCTAACAGTCCGCCGCTGGAAATGGGCAGACTTATAGCAGGCACTTTGAATACAAACTTAACAACGTGTGCAATGTAAGCGATGCTCGTAAGCTTCTCTTACCGTATCGGTTTACACCGAAAACGCACAAAATAACTCTATGACACGATTATATCACAAGATATTGCCCCTGTCAAGCCGTATTTCGCAATATACAGATATTTACCCTAACTTTACTCACATTCTATCAAACACGATCAAATATATTTTTATTAAACATAATACTTAGCAGAACAATATGTGGGTAAGAGATGGTCAAAGTAATTTTGTTCGTGCTCACAAGTTCTCCATTAACTTAGGCGATGACTTATCTCTACGTATAGTCCACCAAGCATAGAATCCATAGGCGGGAAGACCTCAACATTTCTATTTCCCTCTAAACACAAACAATTGGGCTCTGGTGTAAATACTGGTGCTATTTCTGTGTTAAAAAAGGGAACATCTCATCACTGAAATACTCCCAAATTTTACAAGCCATAAATTATTATGTTTCTTCTCCGACTATTATTTCAGAATCCATGTCTATTTCTCCTGATGTTGTCTCAGAATTAACATAAGATTCTTCATCTAGAGTCACATTATCACTCGCATTGTTATCACTACTGAACGTGCATATCCCCCATGCAAACAATGCGATTATTACGGCAAACAATATGCCATCAACTACATAGAATGGTTTAAGTTCAATGCTATCCTTAAATCTTTGTGAATTACCGTTATCTGTCGTCTCTACTGTACCCATAAAAATAGGTCTCGAAAGCTTGTAGATAAAATATATCAAAAGCAATAATAAGTTGTACGATAACAAAGCTACCAAGAATAAGAAAAACACAGTCCTTATAAAATTCTCTTTTGAAGCAAACGCTGTGGCAAAATCGAGATCACTAAATAACGATGTAATTCCAAGGCCGGCAAAAGCGATTGCAACAAAAATACCAAGAATTGCGACTGTATTGATGAGCAATGAGAAAATTTTTTCATCAATCGTATTTTGGGAATCTTCGATTTGATTGTTTGCTTTTTCTATATCCTCTTTTGCTGTTTTTAAGTCTTTTCTAAAGTCTTCAATTTTTGTACGCGCTTCATCTATAACTGCAAGGTTTTGCTTGATAGCATCAGTTACATTTTTCGATAATGCTTCTGCCTCTTTTGCATTTCTTTCTTCTTTTATCTTCGCGGCAACATTTTGATATATCGTTGATAATTCAGATAGTGTTTTTTCTACAGTTCGTAACTTTTGTAAGTATTCGGCTTCGCTCTCATTATCTGTCTTTTTTAGCTCTTCAAGACAATGTACCCTACACAAACCGAGCTTGTTACCAAAAGAAGTAAAATTGTCTTCTGACAAGTCCTCTATAAAATCACAAATTTCTTCTTTACTATACTCTCCAGAAAAATTGTTTATGAAAATATAAACATTTTCTAATATCTTACTTTTCTCATTTACTGAATTTAGTTTGGTTATAAACTCAAGTGATGTCATTGTAGTAAAATGCTCCTGCTAATATCTGAGAATCAATATGTGGGACTGTGGCATTATCAGGAATTGTTCCTAACTGAATTACTTTTTGAACACACTGAAGGGAATTCAATTCAAAAGCATCCATATTCCCGTATTCTTTTATAATATGATTTACGCTCTCTTCCTCAGCTTCAAGCAAAATAATAAACCCATCTTGCTTTTTTGAAAAACCTTCACCATATTCACTAAACGCATCATCAACTTCTTTTATCGCCACGCCGCAATCCCATACTCTTATATCTTCTTTGAATAAGGGCTTTCCGCTTCGCTTGATACACTCAACTTGCATCAAAACAAGCAATTTTTGTAACTTTTGTGTATTAATAAAAATCTCTGCATCTAAGCATTTGTTTACAACAATTTTTCCTACTTCTGCTGCCTTACACATGATATATTCTCCATCCAATAACATCCAAAACACCTCTCACAAATACTGAAGTATATTATGCGTGTGATGCGCTTGGATATACATAAACAAAAATACCTATATCCGAAGACACAGGCTTAAAATAACCTCGATAGGGTTTACTGCTACCTATTGTCTTCGGCTACGCAAATATTATATCACGCTTTCAACATTTTGTCAAGACTTTTGAAAAAATCTTTAAAAATCCACTTGACAAAAGCAGTGATATGTGATATAATGCTTAAACTGTAGATAAAGTGATTTTTGCTTCCTTTTGTGGTAACCGTTCTTTAATCGAATAAAGCAGGTGAGTTGTCTTGTGGTTCTGTAAGACACTCATCTTTTTTGTTTCTGAATATGGAGATCAATGTTACCGTTCAATTTGATCGAGCACTATTGCTATCAGAGAACGCAAAGAGCTAGATCTCCACACAAGCAATCTAAATAAGATATTTACATTCTATCAAACACAATCTGCTTTCTCAAATACAGATTTGAAATATCAGTCAGAACCGCTCTGCAGCACGGAACAATCCTCATTTCATCTGCAATATTCTCACTGGTAGTATAATCATCCTGATACAGTTTCTCTACTACTTCATCCTCTGTCTGAAGATCAAACACATCACGATCAAAGCAACGAACCGTTTCAGCTGTTGTCAGCTTAACCTTATGTAGAAGCTTCATAATTTGCCTCTCGCTATCAGTCCTTTTGTCACGGCGAAAAACCTGCTTTGCATATTCTACGGGAAGTTTGTCCCTGAACACCATACGAACGAATGATACCACATCAAGAAGCGGATTTACTTCTATTGGCGTGATATACAATCTGGACAAGAGATCATAAAGTGCATCTTCGTATGTATCTCCAATACCTTCCTCTATAAGCCCACGGCGTATCATCCAAAACATTACAGCGGAAGCACTCATTGAATCTGCATAATTGACTTCCTTTTTCTTTGCCTCAAACTGCGCTTCTAACTCATCCTCAGTTAGAATTTGCCAGTAAAGTGTACTCCACAAAATCATCTCCGACATATTGGGCGTCGTTTCATTGCCATTAACAACAAGAACGGGACAACGCTTACCTGCAATATTTCCTCTGAACTGTAATCCACCTACTGCTGTATATAATTTTTTCATCTGCTTTATCTCCTTTGGTTTATAATCTTTAAAAGTTTTTATTTACATTGCGATTTTCATTTTTTCTGCTGTCTGTGTGCACTCACTTATCAGTCGATCACACATATACTCACCGAACATTCCGATATGGGCTTGTTCTTTCGGCAGCCCGAAGCGAATCTGCAGCCAATGATATGCTTCTTTCTTTGTCATGCGGCCGCTCTTCCATAACTGATCGAAAGCGTGATGAGCGCGGATTCTCTTATTTCTTAGTTCCGAGTTTGCCAGTGTTCCCATCGGGAGCTTGCTTTCGCTATGAGCAGCAACATAAGCATCGCACACCGGATATCTGTCACACACATACATATAACTGTTTTTGTTAAGCGTCGCTTCGCCGTACACCACAGTTGCCGGGCGAAGTTTCGCTTCGGCACCGCAATATGGACAGCGTATGGTTTTCTTCTTTTTCAATCGATTTCCTCCTCTCATATTTTTTCGTATACATCCCACACCTATATTATACACTTTTTTCTCAAAGATCCCCCTCACCCTATATTATACACTTTTCTTTCAAAGATCCCCCAAAGAAGAAAGAGGGCATCGGCAGCAGATAAATAAACCGATACCCTCTCATAATTTTCTTTATAAATTTTGCTTAATAATACGTGTAATGATGCCGACAGCAGTATTTCTTTCTTCATCAATACTCGTTACAGTAAAGCTTACCTCGTCTTTCTTTCCGGGATAACGGCGGTCGCGGCAGGAATGCGCCACCGCATTAACACCATTGTTCAGCCTGATAAAGCATACGCCCTTATGAACATCAATAACCGTACCGGAATACTTGCCTTGAATCTTGCAGAGCTTTAGATTATCCCTTGCACTGTTAATATCACTTCTCACCGCAGTCTTTACACGAATGTTATCAATATCATTGACTTCCACATTAGTAATGCGGACAATGACATGATCACCTACGGAATAGTGGTCATGAACATCACCGATCCATTCCCACGAAAGATTTCGCGCAAGGATGGTTGTCTCCACACCAAAGATCTCAAGACGAAGTACCTTTTCGTGGACACCGATAATTCTTGCCTGTACAAGTCGCCCCTCTCTGACACGACGTTCGCCATTCATATCTTCGTCGATGTAGAAAATCTGACGTTTTCTGCGCATAGCATCTTTTCGGCTTGCAACTACGCTTCTGGCTTTTGAATCAATGCCTTTGACCATAAAATCAATCTCAGCGCCGAGCATATTACTGAGATTTCTATGAAGTCGCTGCATTTCTTCCTTGTATTCGGGTCCCTGAAGCTGATTCGGATAATTGTAGATCATTTCTTTCATCGGAATAAGGATACGATATCCCCTATACTCCACGATACCTACATATTTTCCGCTGTCGAGCTGTTCCAACCCGCCGAATACGCCGGAAAGAATACGCCTGGTTCGGTACGCATTATGGATTTCATGCCAAGCAATATCTGCTTGCATTTCTTCTGTGACAACATCTCCACCTGCCTCAATGGTGAGAATCGGCGCATTCTTTCTAGGTCGTTCAACATTCGTTGTTCTTATCGCTTCAGCAGTTGGAGCGTCATCTTCGGAAAGAAGTTCATCTACCGTCTTACCCTCGGAATCGTCAAGGACCTCTCCCAAAAGTTCCGCAGAAATAGTGTTCTCGGTATTATCTTCGTGTGGTGTATCCTCTGATTCAGTTTTCTTTGATTCATCCGTACTTTCTGTCGCCTGGGAATCTTCTGACAGCGTATCATCCGTTTTTTTACGGCGAGTCCGCTTAGGTTTGACTTCATCCTCTGTTATAATATCCGCAGAAGATGTGTTGTCGATATCCACTGTCGCTTCGGCTGACAGTTCATCCGACAATAAAATGTTTTCCTGATCTTGCATAAACAAGCTCCTTTCAGTTATGATAAAATGGATTCTTTACTGGTCGCTACGATCTTGGGTTTCTTGCTCTGCTTTTTGGCAGTTGTCTTTGCCGCTTCCGGTTTCTCCTGCGGCTTCGGATCTACTTTCACCTCCTTTATCGGCTCCGGTGCCGGTGATTCTATCTGCTTGCTCCATTCGGGTATATGCTCGGATGCCTTACAGGAGCGCAGTTTCGGGTATTCGGGGTGTCGGGAATAGTCGCACTTATCTACCTTCAACAGCTTCTTACCACGGACTATGACAAGTGCTTCGGTAATAGGCAAACGCAGAACTTCGTCCATTGTCAGAAGTTTTCTCTTACCGACACCGCTGGTTTCACGATATTCGGGTGTGTAGTTCGACACACGCCAAGTTCCAAGCTGTCTGGCTTCGCTCTTGACCTGTATGCTTACCTCTCCCGAACGGTCACTGATATATTTGGCTGTCAGCTCATCCACACAGCCGAGGAAAAGTTGAATATCGCTGTTACCGAGAATTTCCTGCCACTGATTCTGCGGATAACGGTTCTGCAGACCGGCAAGATTCTGAAATACACAGCTCATACTGATATTTCTCGAACGGATAACGCTGATCTTGCGTGACAGATCCGGAATGACACCGCACGCTGTCAGCTCTTCACCGAGCACATGGACAGGCACAGGGAGCTTACCATCCGGACAATGCTTGTCTGCGTAACGCACCAACTTGATGAAGACAAACGAGAGGAACAGCGATGCAAGGAAGTCAAAGGTGCTGTCCTGGTCACTGTTGATACAGTAATAGATGCACCGTTCCTTGCCCGGCAGCTCCATATCAATTTCATCGTAGGCAGTCATATCGCAGATCTTCTTATTCTGGAACACCTGTATACGGGAACCCAATCCAATGATAACGCCGCTTCGCACTGTATCGGACGATTGCTTGAAGATTGCATAGGGCGCTTTCGCAGGATGGGTTGCGGGGAGAACATCAAAGAGTGCGTTGAGTTCCTTTTCCGAGGAAAGAGTGAGCAACTTGTAAACTTCTCCGATGTTCCGTTTCTCTGGCGGATAACCGAGGTCTACATACAGCACAAGAGCTTTCATTAAGTTCTGCTCTGCCGCATCCCAGAAGTGGTCGCCATGTTCCGAGCCGGTATTCTTGATGACAACATCACAGAAAAGCTGTGCCATCAACTCATCGCCTTCTATCTCCGCAAGGCAGTTCCATGAGTCAGAATTCTGCGGAGATACAAGGTTAAACACCTTGACGGTATAGCCTTTATCTCTCATGTACTCGCTGGTCTTCTCATAGAGTTCACTTTTGGGGTCACAAACGATATGTGATTCCCCTCTTGCCGCACTTTGCAGGATTCTGTTCACACAGAAGGAACGTGTCTTCATGGAGCCACTGGCGCCGTACACCGCCATATTGGCATTCAGCCGTGTTTCTTTGGGAACACAGACAAACTTACCGTCCAGCAGTCCGAGGACTGTACCGGTATGCTTACGCAGGTCAGGCGTGAGGTCAAGGACCTCCTTCACTTCCCGTTCAGTCATAAAGCCGGATGTGCCATATGTACCTTTATCGGAATAATTGAAATTGCGCTCCTTGTCATAAGCACCGCCGTCGCCGTAGCCCATTCGCATGACAAGGAATATGAGCACAGCAAACAGGATAAGGCAAATCAGAATACCTGCAACGCCATATGGAAATGTAAAGGCTGCCCCAATGCATTTGAGTATGTCCATTGAGGGTAATGGCGGTGATGTCCCGTCACCGGGGGTGCCTCCCCCATTTTGCCAGGTTATATATCCTGAGATAAACTGTGCAATCACACCGCCGCCATATAGGACAGCGAATAACAACGGCGGCACTAATATAGCCAGCAACACTTTATTTTTAGTTTTAATCAAAGTAATTCCTTTCCCATTTCTCAAAACTGATTGATTGGAACTCTATTTGCTCGGGGCAAAGTCTGCTAAGTACATCTTCTTGAAATTCAAAGCCAACTATTATGCCGTGTCGATGCTGGCTCTCAACAGCATTCACAAAGCGATTGATACGGGGCAAATCACATATACAGGCAAATAATACGGGATTTCCCTTTTTGTCTATCGCATCGTTTTCTACGGGGAAGGTTAGATCTTGCTTATTAAAATCAGAACCGAGAGTCGAATGAAACATTTTAACAACCTCGGGGTAACAGAGAACAGATAGAATTCGCTCGCCTTTTCGATCATTTGTGAGATAATAGAAATGGTCATATCCACCGTCGAGAATAAAATACTCCTTATTGCGTGTTTGACTCAGTATATCTGATACAAACTCCATTGAGTTACCAAACATCACTCCTTGTATTGAATCTGTCGAATATTGTCGGCTCAATCTGTTCTGGCAGAGTGTTGTCTGCATCATTGCCTTGAATCGCATCTCAGCTTTATAGTCCCACTTCATCATAGAGTCGCCGAGGTTGTAGACCGAAAATACATTATGTTCAGTAAGGAGCACCCCCATAGCTCTTGCACCGTTTATCTTGATAGTATCAATACCAAGCTCTTTTATCTCGCGCGAGTTATAGAACGAGGGGGATGTGATTTCGGTAGGAGTGTATATTGGCGAGAAGATGTCCGGCTTGTTGTCGCGGTATATCTCAGCACCACCATTCAGCATAGAAACCGTTGTCTCGGCAAGTCGGTGTAAACGCAGACGTCTTGTGATCTCACTTCTGATGTGGTTGGTCTCATTCACACCGGTCAGATAAAAATTAAAGCGATTGGGGTTCTGCCGAAGAAGCAGTTCTTTGGTGGGAAGAAGAAGTCTGTATCCGCGTAGTCCATCTTTGTAAAAGGTCTTAATTTGTTTGCGCTTTTTGAGCTGAACGATCATGTTCTGCTTGTATCTCTCACCACCGGGAAGACGACAAATTTGATCGACAGGAAGTTCACCACAAACAGCAATAAGGGACAGCAGGCGTGCTCGTTGGGTTTCCTCATAGATATCATCAATGTATTCTGACATCAACATCACCTCTCTAATAAAATACCATACCAGCTAATAACTCCGGTATTTCCGGCTGACCAATCAGAGTATACATGTATGTAGGAATATATTTTTTCATCAGATTTCCACCGGTGTAATTTTCGGTTGCAGAAATGAAGCGATTTTGACACGGGGGATTAATCCACATATTGCTCTGTAAGCCATGTGCAAAAGCGCTCCTTCGGCATAATAAATATCCGTGTTTTGTCAGCATCTCCGAGTGCTACAGTGTTATATGAATCACAGCACATTCCACTATCGTCTTTCAAGATAAATGCTGCAATTACATCAAGCATCTGTTTCTGCTCCAAATTATCATAATCACGGATTCTTCTGCTTGGCAGATCTTTATCGTACTCGTGTACGAAGCACACAACGCAATCGTTATACTTCTTTACAGAGTGACTGTCAGTATACTGACTGAGAAGAAAGTACAGCGGATCTGTAAGATATTCACTGCTCTGCCTTTGCTTACGTTTTGGAAACAGACAAGGTAGTTCAATCTCAAACATATCCGGATATTCTCGGATGATGATTCCCTGCACCAGTGCGGCAGAGGTAAGGTATTCCGGTTTACGGATATCTGTGTAATCATAAAGCAAATGCCGCATTCTGCAGGTGATAAGTTCACTGCGTAATGCGGCATCGGTTGCAAGATGTTTGAAATTATCTGCATTGTGCTCAAGATTCGTCCCATCCATCGCGACAAGCGTCTGCGCAATCTTTTCGTTATCGCGCCTTAAATTCTCAATACGTTTTGTGATAATGCTCTTTTCCATTTAGTCCTCCAAATCATTGATTGTAAAGTATTGTATTTCGCCAGAATTCTGATTGACAAGACAATATGCCGCAGTATTCGGAATACTGAGCTTGTCTATTTGCTCAACGTTTTCTATGATTACAAGGCGTTTGCTTTCATCATCAGACTGCATTAGCGCACAGTTTACAAGCGTCTCTCTCCCCTCTGAAACATAGATAATATCAAAGACGGATGCATCTGCAAAGAAGAGTATTTTCCCAGGAAACTCACCTACACAGTGGTATTCTGACTTATCCGAGAAATCTGCAAATACCCATAAAGCAGACATCATCTCTATGTCAATCGAACACTCAGAATTATCGAAAAAAATATCTGCTGTGTCAGGACTTGTGAAGATACGCCCTTGTCGCAGCAGATATTTGAGCAGATTATCGATTTGTTTCTCTTTGTCAGGATAAATATGCAAAAGATGATTTCTGTGAACGCAGTGGTACGTAGTAATGAGCCTGAATATTTCCGTTGCTTCCTTTCCGTAGATTTGCTCTCGTGTGATCAAATTCGACTATCCCCTTTCCGCAGTGGGAGTTTATGGCGTTTTGATTGGGCGAAGCACAAGCAAATGATGGTCATTGACCATCAAGCCTTAAACTCTGAGTCTGAATTTATTCAGACTTCCCACATTTGACATAATTTTGAGCATATCTATTATACCACACCAAGAAGTCCTGTTCAAGAAAATGGCTGGGTAAGTTGTGAGAATTTTCAGAGTAAATTCAAATATTACCCTAAACATTAATATTAATTTGAAGCATCCTCAAAGATTTAACAAAATAAGTATTAATTGTTATCAGATGGAGCTGTTACAAGTCACCCAAAAAGGTGCATGCAGCAGTTCCATTCTTATTAAGAACCAACACAGGACAAAGAACGTAACGGATTACTATATCTATTAATTACTATTTTGACAATTTTCTACAGCTGCAATTAATCCTAAAATAATCGATTTAGGTATATAGAATTTGTTATTGCCACCATTACCAATATGATTATAATCTACAAATTCAAAAGTTTTCTCAATATTACAATTGTGAACTAAACCACATCGTAACACATAATAAATAATCTGTACCAAATCTACATATCCTTGATCATCAGGTTTTAAACTATCAGTTTTGACCTGTAATTTTATACGTATACTTCTTATTGAACAGCCTGAAAAACTTGCTTTTGTTATTGTTCTGAAATTGTCTTTTAAGAATAATTTATACCGCTCACTTACCTTTTTATTAGAATAGCATCGAGCTGCAGAAGCATCTATGGCACTACAGACAAGGCAAAGTGCTTCCTCGTAAAAATTTTCTTGATATAGCAATTTTGCTGCCTCAATATATGATTCAATACTCACAATATCACCTCACATATATTATAGCATTAGTTGGTAAACTTTTCAAGTCCCTGTATAGTGAAGTTGTATTTCGAGCTCAATTGTAAGAATAGCTAACTAATGATGATTCTGCATAACATCCCAAGCAATTACATGGAATACGATGCTCTTCATCTGTATCCTATACTGATGCTACAGGTCCATATGCAACACCATTTACTCTCTTTTTTCATTCTGACTCTCTCCTTCGCACTTTTTAAGATTGATCTCGAATTCAAATAACACTCGTTTTCCCCCACACGTTACAATGAGCCTGTATTTTTTGTCCTCAGCTATATAGTTAATCTTACTCTTAATATCCTCCTTGCAATCGGATAACTTTAATAACATATACTCCAGGCGCTCACATTCAGAGCAAGAAAATCCTTGCGCATTAATGAAAGAAACGATTTTTGCCAAAAGAATATCCACGTTCAATTTTGAGACGCTATTTGCAGATTTTGAAACGCTATCGACTTCTATTTCTTCAACGATTTCATTTGATTTGAGTTTAATGCAAAGTGACATTGCTATCTCTTCCTTATCAACCATCACATCGGAAACCTGGAACATTGTTGACATATATCCCTGCAAACTGATAACACTTCCGTGTGTTCCGGGGTAAGTTATAAGGTCCACATATCCAAGATCAGACAGCTTTTTCATATACCGTCCCACAGTTGCCTTTGAGACTCCCCAACGTTCTGCAAGTTCAGAGTAACCAATAAGCGGAGAACCGGACCCGTTTCTCATATACACAACGGGAGCAGATTCGGAACCTTTAACCTGCGGATCGTTATATACAGTATTGATCCACATATCAATGAGAGCATCCATTTCGGAATTCTTTCCGCTTCCAACAAGCTCGGCAGCAAGATACACAGGCATGAAGAAAAAGCCTATGTCCTTCTGACATGGCGCATTGTACTCAAGGATACGGTTATACTTCGCCCATCCGGACAGACGGTATTTGATAACATCCCCTTGACCGACAATCTTGTATTTAAGCAGATGCTTCTCCTGCAGCTTATCCATAATACAAGTAACCTGCCGTTTGTTTCTTACGCGAAACCATTTCATAATTTCGCTGATGTTACAGATCCATTCTCCGGGATAGAGTGTATAGGTGACGCTCTTTACTCTATGGTAGCATGTTCTGAAATTGGCATAACAGCACAATACGGTATAGTAATAGAGCTGGCTGTACCTACCTACGCGAAGATTAGTATTGTCTATCAAGCTTTGAATGAACTGTCTGTACATACGGCAGCGAGGGGAATCAACAACTTGTTTGAGTTCCAATTTATATTCTGACATTTTATCCTCCGAATAAAAAATGCCGCAGACATTCGTTTTTGAATATCTGCGGCTTCATATAAAAGAACCATGCACTTTTTCTGTACATGGTTCTTCTATTCTATTCAGCGTTTTGGTGTAGTAACCGCGTAGCTGAATTTTCCAACATCATGCATCTCCGTGAATTGTGCACATCTATGTGCATTTTGGTGTAGTTGTGGTGTAGTGGTGTAGTAACCGTCCCACACAACTCGTTATATCTCTTTATTTCTCGCTTTTTCTCACGTTTTCACGTGCTTCTTAGTCAAGGCTCTTCATTGTGGGGAACAAAAGCACGTCTCTTATTGCCGCGGAGTCGGTAAAGAGCATACAGAGACGGTCGATGCCGTAACCGATACCGCCTGTGGGGGGCATACCAATCTCAAGCGCGTTTAAGAAGTCCTCGTCGGTGTGATTTGCTTCCTCGTCGCCCTTGGCGAACATTTCTTCCTGCGCCTTGAAGCGCTCGCGCTGGTCGATGGGGTCGTTAAGCTCGGAATATGCGTTGCACATCTCCCAGCCGTTCATGAACATCTCGAAGCGTTCAACATATTCGGGATCGTCCGGCTTTTTCTTGGTAAGGGGAGATATCTCCACGGGATGATCCATAACGAATGTAGGCTGAATAAGGTGCTCCTCAACAAAGTCCTCGAAGAACAGGTTGAGTATGTCGCCCTTGGTGTGGCGATCCTCGTAGTGAACGCCCTTTTCGTCAGCAACCTTGCGTGCTTCTTCAAGGGTGTGTATCTCCTTGAAGTCAACGCCGGAATACTTCTTTACAGCGTCAACCATGGTGATGCGCTCGAAGGGCTTGCCGAGATCCATTGTAACGCCGTTGTAAACGATGGTGGTCGTGCCGAGAACCTCTTTTGCCACATGGCGGAACATATTCTCGGTAAGGTCCATCATTCCGTGGTAGTCGGTGTAAGCCTGATAAAGCTCCATGAGCGTAAATTCGGGATTGTGTCTTGTGTCAAGACCCTCGTTTCTGAATACGCGTCCGATTTCGTAAACTCTCTCAAGACCGCCTACGATAAGACGCTTTAAGTATAATTCAAGGGATATGCGGAGCTTGAAATCCTCGTCAAGAGCATTAAAGTGAGTCTCAAAGGGTCTTGCCGCCGCACCGCCTGCATTTGAAACCAGCATGGGGGTCTCAACCTCCATAAAGCCCTGTGTATCAAGATAACGGCGGATTGAGCTTATGATCTTGGAACGCTTTATGAATGTGTCGCGGGACTCGGGATTTGTGATAAGGTCAACATAACGCTGACGGTAACGTGTGTCGGTGTTGGTAAGACCGTGATACTTTTCGGGGAGTATCTGAAGGCTCTTTGAGAGGAGCGTGATCTTCTTGGCGTGAACGGAAATCTCATCGGTCTTTGTGGTGAATACAGTTCCCACAATACCGATGATATCACCGATATCAAGCTTCTTGAAGCCCTTGTATTCTTCCTCGCCGAGATCGTCGCGTGCAACGTAGGACTGAATATTTCCCTTAAGGTCAAGGATGTTGCAGAAGGATGCCTTGCCCATAACGCGCTTTGACATCATACGTCCGGCAATGCTTACTTCCTTGCCCTCAAGCTCTGCATAATTTTCCTTTATATCAGAGGTGTGGTGTGTTACGTCGTATTTTGTGATGGTAAAGGGGTCATTCCCCTCAGCCTGAAGTGCCGCCAGCTTGTCACGGCGCACCTGAAGAAGCTGATTTAATTCCTTTTCGCTCATTTCGGGGGCTTGTACTTCCCCATTTGCATTTTTCTCTAACTCTGCCATTTTATGTCCATTCCTTTCGCAGCTTGGGTCGTGAAAACTTATGATTTTTTGCGGATATCAAGTATCTTCAGCTTGACAATGCCTGAGGGTGCTTCAACCTCGGCGATGTCGTCAACCTTTTTGCCGATAAGTGCCGCACCGATGGGTGACTGGTCGGAAATGTTGTTCTTAAGGGGGTCAACCTCGTTTGTACCCACGATATTGTACTCGATCTCCTCGTCAAACTCCTCGTCGTACACGCGCACGGTAGTACCTACGTTTGCGATACCGGAGTTAAGGTCCTCCTCGTTTACAACAACCACATTTTTAAGAAGCTGTTCAAGCTCCTGAATGCGGGATTCAACCTTTGCCTGCTCATTCTTTGCCTCATCGTACTCGCTGTTCTCGGAAAGGTCACCGAAGGAACGCGCGATCGCGATCTGCTCCTTTACCTCCACGCGCTTGACATTTTTTAAATACTCAAGCTCCTCGGTCATGATTTTGAGACCTTCGGGAGTCAAAATAAGGGGTTTGTTAGTCATTGTTATATCTCCTTGTGAGTTTATTGTTAAAATATAAAATTATTTCTGATTATACGCATATACACGCGGATTTATTCGCCGGATTCGCCGTTAAGCACCGAAAGTGCCTTCTGGAGCTGTGTGTCATCGGCATCGGGGATTTTATAGATGTTCATATTGGCAGTAGCCTCGCTCATCTCGCAGGGGTAGTCCGGTTGAACTCCCACGCCCTCGTAGCAATCGGAATAGGGCGGATAATACATCGCCGTGGATATTCCGAAGCCGGAGCCGTCCGAAAGCTCGATAACCGACTGCATCGTTCCCTTTCCAAATGTGGGCGTACCCACAAGCTTTGCCACGCCAAAGTCCTGAAGCGCACAGGCGAAAAGCTCTCCGGCACTTGCCGTACTGCCGTTTATAAGCACGCACATGGGAGCATCAATATGCGCTTTGTCGGAGCTGTATTCCTGCTTTGAGCCGTCGCTGTACGCGATGCGTACAATAGGTCCTTCCGGAAGCAGGTAGTCAAGCACCTTGCATATAGCGGTAAGGTCGCCGCCGGGATTGTATCTAACGTCAAAAATGAATCTTGTAACGCCGGTGGCAAGCATATCCTCGCAGGTGTCCTTGAACTGCGCCGGTGTGCCAAGGTCAAACTGAAGAATTTTTACAATACCCACAGTAGGGTCGGATTCAAGTCTGCGGCTCATTACAGAGACCGCTTCGACTTTTCTTCGGGTAATGGAATAATCAATAGCCTCGCCGTCGCGAATCACCGTGAACTCAGCGTTTGTTCCTGCCTCGCCAAGCATCTTTTCGACGGCGGCATAGTAGCCAAGCTCCGCCACGGATTCGCCGGCAACGGAATATATGATATCGCCCGGCTCGATTCCGGCTTCAAGTGCCGGTGAATCGGGCATTACCATGATGACCTCCATAAGCGATTCGGAGTAGATCACCTGTATGCCTATTCCTACCATTTCACCGGAGTTATCCTGCATGGCGTCGGCAAATTCTTCTTTATCAAGATAGTACGCATACTTGTCGCCCGTACCGTAGATGTAACCGTCAAGCACCGAATCGGTGAGCTTTTCGTCGTCGATCTCACCCACATAATATGAGCGGTAGTAGTTGTCCACCTCGGAGAGCTTGTCGTACATCTTCATGTTTTCGGAAAACTCGTTTAAGGTCTCCGAATACTTACTGTTTACCGCGATAAATGTGATCTGAAAGGTAAGAACAGCGGCAAGCAGTATCAGCACAAGTGCTGTGCCAACAGATATTTTCTTTGACATCAATATGTCTCCTTACAAAAGAACTCGGGGAAAGTGCCTTACTTCGGGAACCATTTTCTGGGGTCGGTGTGGGCACTGCTTTCATACATTGAAAAATGCAGGTGGTTTCCCGTGGAATATCCCGTTGATCCCACCTTGGCGATAACATCTCCCTTTTTCACCTTGTCGCCTTTCTTTACAAGCAGCTTTGAGCAGTGAGCGTAAAGGGTTGCGTATCCGCCGCCGTGGTCGACCATTATGTAATTGCCGTAGCTCCAATGGTTTGTGGCAACGGTGACTGTACCGGCATTGGAAGCATATATTGACGTGCCGTACGCGGCAGGAATATCAATTCCGTTATGAAATTCGTATTTTCCGGTAATGGGGCTTGTACGTCCGCCGTATTCGGAGGTTACACGAACATAATCAAGGGGCACGGGCCACATAAACTGTCCGCCAACATATTTGTTGTTCTGCTTTGCTTCAAGCTCCTTAAGATATGCCTGAAGCTCTGCCTGAAGTGCTTCCTCAGCCGCAAGATTCTTCTCATAAAGTGCCACATAGGAAGCCTGATCACGTTCAAGCGCGGTAAGATATCCTTCCGCCTCTTTTTTCTTGGATTCAAGAGCGGCTTCGTCTGTTCTGAGTCCTGCAAGATAGGATTCCTGCGCCGCTTTCTGGGTCTGATAGTTGGCACGTGCACCCTCAAGGTCAGCCTTCTCTGTCTTAAGTGAGTTCATTATCATGGTGTCGTATTCAAGCATAGCTCCGATACGGTCAATACGCGCAAGAAAATCGGAAAGACTCTTGGCACCGAAAAGCATTTCAAGATAGCTTGCCTGACCGTCCTCGTGAGTCACACGAAGACGCTCCTTAAACAGCGCATACTTTTCGGCATACGCCTGCTCTTTGTCAAGTATCTCGGTGTTTTTCTGCTCGATGCTTGAGGACAGCTCGGACACAAGAGCCGTGGTCACGTCTATCTTCTGTATGAGGATATTCATTTCCGCGTCAAGCAGTTCCTTTTTTGCAATGGTCTGCTCTATCTGACTCTTGGCATTTGACATCTGATTTTTCAGATTCTCCATGTCGCGGTTAAGCTTATCTATCTGCGCCTCGTAATTCTGCACCTTTGAGTCGGTGAGCTTGCTTGCCGAAAGATGTGGAGCGGATGCCGGAAGCATCAGAACCGCGATGGCAAGTGCGCACACAAGTGCACCCGTTCTGAGCGCTATTTTTTTAAGAATGCACGGAGAGGTCGGTTTATTTCTTTTCTTCATAATAATCAACTGACCTTTCTTTTAAGAAAATTAAGCCTTAAGATACTTTCTTGTGGATATGGTACTGCCTATAATACCGGTAACAACTCCGATACCGAGGAAGATAACGGCAACAAGCAGTCCGATTTCGTTAAATCCAAGGATTTTGAGGAAATCAAAAGTACCGTCAACCATCTTTACAACATATCCGTAGATGTACCACTGTATAAAGAATGCAATGGCACTGGAAATAATGCCTATTATTATTCCCTCGAATATAAACGGCAGTATAACGAACCAATCCGTTGCGCCCACATAGCGCATAATGGTGATCTCTGCCCTTCTTGAATGAACGGCAAGCTTTATGGTGTTGATAATAACAAATATGGACACCGCAAAGAGTATTGCCATAAACCAAACAAGCACAAGAGAGATGCTGTTCTTGATCTTCTCGATGGACATTGCAAGATCAAGTCGGTTGTTGACCTTCGCCACGCCGTCGATCTGTCCCAGCTGATATACAAGGGTCGAAACCTTGGAGTTGTCCTCATATTTTATAACAAACTCGTCGCGCAGAGGATTGTCCCCCTCCACAAGCTCGTAAAGACCGGAATATTCGGAATATTTCTGACGCTCCTCCTCAAGAGCCTGCTCCTTTGATATAAACGTGACCTCAGCCACATTGTCAAGAGCGCGGATCTTATCGCCGATGGCGGAAACCTCCTCGGGGGTCTTCGTTTCGTCAATAAAGAGCACGACCTCGTTAAGAAGTCCCAGATTTTCAAGATTTGCGTCAATGTTGAGAATAAGCAGCGCAAAGCTTCCCATAACAACAAGACAGCTCATAAGTACGGTGATGGACGCCACGCTCATAATGCCGTTGCGCCACAGTCCCTTGAAGCTCTGTCCTAAGAAGTATGTAAGTCTGTATCTTTTCATACCGTCATACCTCCCACTCCGTCACTTATGACCTTACCGTCTCTTATGCGGATAACTCTCTGCTTGAAGTAATCAACAAGATCCTTTTCGTGAGTTACCACGATAACAGTCTTTCCGCGCTTATGTATCTTTACAAGCAGATTCATAATCTCAAGACTCATCTTGGGGTCGATATTACCCGTAGGCTCGTCCGCTATGATGATCTGCGGATTGTTTGCAAGCGCACGAGCAAGTGCCACTCTCTGCTGCTCGCCGCCGGAGAGCTGACTCGGATAGCTGTTCTGCTTATCGGTAAGATTTACTATATTAAGTATGGCAGGCACGCGGCGTTTTATTACGCGGTTCGATTCTCCCACCACCTGCATGGCAAATGCCACGTTTTCGAATACGGTCTTGTTGGGGAACAAGCGGAAATCCTGGAAGACCACGCCAAGCTCGCGGCGGTAGTACGGTACTTTGAAATTTGATATTTTCGAAAGGTCGTACACTGTGGGCTGAACCTTGTCGCCCACCTGCTTATCACAGCGGACGATCAGTCTGCCGTCAGTGGCTTTCTCCTCGCGAAGGAGAAGCTTCATAAGCGTAGTCTTACCTGCGCCGGATTCTCCAACAATAAAAACGAACTCGCCGTCGGCAATACGAATGTTCACTCCGTCAAGTGCCACGGTTCCGTTCTTATAAACTTTTGATACGTCTCTGAATTCAATCATTTACTTTGCAAACTCCCATAATTGTTTGTTTGTACCAACAGCACGGCGTATATATGCTGTATGTTTGTGTGTAATATACGAAAAAATCGCTATTTTTCCAAATAGCAGTCGTATCCGCCCGATCTTAGCGAAATTTTCTGCAAAAATCGGACGGACACAAATTATGACATTACTTAGAATTTTACAGGCTTTGAGGTCAGGTACTTCTTAACCATGAGTGCCACCTTAAAGGTGATAGCGTGCTCAAACTCGCGAAGATCAAGACCGGTAAGCTTTCTTATCTTCTCAAGACGGTAAACCAGAGTGTTTCTGTGAACGAAAAGCTTTCTCGATGTCTCGGAAACGTTAAGATTGTTTTCGAAGAAGCACTGAATGGTCATGAGAGTCTCGCGGTCAAGAGATTCAAGGGAGCCTTTCTTGAAAACCTCCTGAAGGAACATATCGCAGAGAGTGGTGGGCAGCTGATAAATAAGTCTGCCGATTCCCAGATTCTCGTAGCTTATGATATTCTTCTCGGTGTCGAATACCTTTCCGACCTCGATTGCTACCTGAGCTTCCTTGAAGGAGCGAGCAAGATCCTTTATGTTGTCAACCGCAGTACCGATACCGATGGAAACCTTTGCGTAGAATTCGGTAGACAGTGTGTCGGCGATATTCTTCGCAGTCTTTTCGATCTCCTTTGCATCGTGGTTTGGCTTTATCTCCTTGACAAGCACGATATCATGCTCGCTTACGCTGATAACGTAATCCTTGCTCTTGTCGGGGAACATATTCTGCACCATATCGAAAGGCACAACATCGTTCTTGCCGTAGAACTTGATAAGGATAACGACGCGCATAACATCGGCATCGAAATGAAGCTCCTTGCTCTTTAAATAGATGTCGCTGGGGAGTATATTGTCAAGAATGATGTTCTTGATGAAGGAGCTCTTGTCAAGCTTCTCATCGTAAAGATTCTTGATGTTTGAGAGGGATACGGAAAGGATCATGGACAGCTTGTCCGCCATTTTATCCTCGCCCTCAACAAATACGATATAATCGGATTTGGAGTTCTGACCGAGAGCTCTGTATGTATAGCCGCCCGTTGCAATAGACTCTGTGGTGTACGCAAGCTCGTCGCGGACCCCCTGAGCGGTTTCTCCAATCTTTACAAGCTCACTGCAAGAAATAATAACGCCGTTTTCGTCTATAACACCGATGACACGATCCACAGCATCCTTCATTTGATGAATAATACCCTGGAAAAATCTGTTTGACATAGGGGCGACTCCTTTCAATACTTTAAAAGAAAATATTTAATGTATATACTTTAATTATAAACGTTTTTGTATTCCCGGCAAAATCCGTGCCGGAGACCTTTACATCATCTTAACGGTATACGCCACAGTAGAAACAAGATAGAATGCGATAAGCGCAAATATCGCATATACAACAGCGGCAGGATTAACAATGGCAAGCACCGCTCCTGCGAGAATTATTGCCGCGGTGGGAATAACTCCCACAAGAATCTTTGCCGAAACCTTCTTGCCTGCTATCTTAACAAGTGCAATAACGATTGCCGCCGCAGGAATGATAAACGCCGCCGCAATGGCAAGGTTTACAACAAGAGTTGAAAGAGTTGTGATGGTATGACCGCTTTTCTCGGCAGTCTGAAGTGCGGCAAATCCCGCACCTGCTGTCAGCGAGTATGCGAAGTATGAACCGCCGTATATATTATGTACAAGATAGAGCACCAAAGCAGCGATAACAGCTACGGTGAGCATCTGTGCATCCCAGAACAGATAGAAGTGGACTGCCGCGAAGAACAGCACTGCCGCATTTCCGAAAATTCCGGCTTTGGTTATAACCTTAAGGGATTCATCCTCGGATTTCTTCTTATTAAATGTATAAAACAGTGCAGATGCCGCAAACAGCACGCCGCTTACAATTACAAGCGCGCCCATAGCCTTCGGCATAAGCGCAAGACCGTTGTTTTCACCGGCTATCATAAGGAATATAAGCACAATGGCAAGACCGAACTCGATCATAAGTCGGTAAAGCTTTACGTCCTCAAGGGCGCGCTCCGCTTCCTTCTTTGCTTGCTTCTCTTTAATGTTTTTGGTACTCATAATATCTTTCTCCAATTATTACAATTCAAAATTATAGCAAAGACAGGCAAGGGCAAAGCCCGGTGCTGTCTCACAGCGAAGTATGCGTCTGCCAAGACCGCATATACTCGCCCCCGCCGCTCTTGCGGCATCCACCTCGGAACCGGAGAAGCCTCCCTCCGAGCCGATTATTACGGAAATGCTTTTCGGAATCTCTCCCGGCGAAAAACGCTCCGTAAGGAAACGCCGAAGCGGAACTGTGTCGTCACCTTCGTAGAAGAACAGCACAAGCTCGCTTTTTATGGCATCGGCAAGCATTTCGCGGTACTTCATCGGAGTCCGCACGATCGGAAGTATTCCCCGTCCGCACTGCTTTGCGGCTTCGTTTGCTATCCTCTGCCGCCGCTCCAGCTTCTTCTCTTCTTTTCGTATATCCGTGTCGGCACGTGCAACGCACCGCTCGGATTCAAAGGGGATTATCTCGTGAGCGCCCGATTCCACAGACTTCTGTATTATCACATCAAGCTTGTCCGATTTCGGAAGTGCCTGATAGAGCTTTATTACATAAGGCGGCTCTGTGTCGGACGGTTTTTCGGATATCACTTTCGCGCGAACAAAATCCGCGCCGAACTCACAAAGCTCGCAGTCGTATTCGATTTTCTGCATATCGCATACAGTGATATGCTCACCCGCCCTCATACGCAGTGAACGGGAGATGTGAAAGGCATCATCACCCGTGACGGTCACAAAGCCGTCCGAGATATTTGAAGCCGACAGAAAAAAGCGCGGCATTTGTTCCTCGTTTTCGCAAATTATCAAAGTTTACACAACTTTTTGTCATGCGGTTGTATAACTATGTTATATATTATACTACACTTTCGTCATTTTGTCAAATATTATTGCAAAATTTTTTGCATTTTTTTTATTTTGCCGCGATTATTTTGTGATTTTTTGGAAGTTTCAGTCTTTTTTGTAAACCATTGCCACCCAATCACTCTCTTTTGCCTCATCCACAAGTGTAAAACCGTGGGAAGTCATAGCGGCGCGCACGTCATCGGCGTAGTTTTCAATTATGCCGGATGTGATAAGATAAGCTCCGGTTTTCAGATACGCACCGATGTCGGGTGCCATTCTGATAATGATATCGGCAACGATATTGGCAACGGCGAAGTCATAGAGACCGCCCTCGGTGTAAACCTGTGCAAGCAAGTCGGAAACGCCGCAGGTGATGTTCTCGCAGTCGTTGTCCTTGCAGTTTTCCTTGGCAACGCGGACTGCCACAGGGTCAATATCGTAGGCGAAGCACTCGCCTGCCCCAAGCTTTGATGCGCAGATGGCAAGAATACCGCTTCCCGTGCCCACGTCAAGCATACGCTGACCGGGGACGAGATATTTTTCGATAAGACCGCACACAAGGCGCGTAGTCTCATGAGTTCCCGTACCGAAAGCCATGCCGGGGTCCATTCTCACTATGATATCACTTGGCTCGGCATCGTATTTTTCCCATGCCGGCACTATCACAAGCCGCTCGCCCACGCGAATGGGGTGGTAGTATTTCTTCCACGCGGTAGACCACTCCTCCTCGTCAACGCCGAGAAGCTCGATTTTGGCGTCCACGCCCTCAGCGGCAAATCTGTCGCGGAGAAACGCCACATAGTCATTGTAATTTTTATCATCGGGAACATAAATAGAAACAGCGCCGCGTGTTTTGTCGGCGTTCAGGATATTCTCGTCAATAAGATCACCGTATACGGTCTTAAGCCCTTCCTCGATGTCGCTGTAGTCCTCGATCATAATTCCGTTATCAAGCATACTCATAATAGCCGCCGTGCGCTCAATATCGCCGGTAGCCACCGTAACGCGAAGCTGTGTCCAATTCATGTTTTTTCTCCTTAATATTATTGTGTCGGTGCGGTAAAAGGGGGATGCATGGGAGTTACGGTCGCTTTTTGAAAAAAGCTCCGCAAAAACTTTATACATGGGCTTGCATAAGCTCCTATGTTTGATAGCCTTATCTTTTTGTATGTCGCCCCACTACTTAGAGTTTTTCGCGTGTGCGACAGAGGTTTTGCATACCGCGCTCCCAGGAGCCGGGTCCCCTTCCCCGGCGGATCGTTTGATAAAATCCATTCTACAGCGGGACAGCCTTTCAGAGTGCAGATAAAGTTATAATTGCGCGCTGCAACGCAGCCGCGCCTCCCCATACAAACGACTACCGCAATCCAAGCCGCCGGAATGGTGAGGACCCATGCAGGCGGCGCGAGTAGTGCGCTCAAACGATTAGCACTCGTGTTGGTTTAGGCTTAAGTTTTTCCTTGTATAAAGTTCTTTGCGGAGCTTTCTTTCAAGAAAGCGACCCGTTCTCCAATACGCAACCCCTTATTCCTTATTAAATATCTTCTTCAAAAAGCTAGTGCGCTTGGTGTTGTTTTTCTCGCCGAGGGAGTCCGCAAATTTGCGGAGAAGATCCTTTTGCGTGTCGGATAGACCGCGAGGGGTCTCAACGCTTACCGCAAAGATAAGATCGCCGCGACTCTTGGAGTTCACGTAAGGAATACCCTTGCCCCTCAGCGTAAACTGCGTGCCGTGCTGTGTTCCCTCCGGAATCTTGTAGGACTCCTTGCCCTCAAGAGTGGGAATCTCAATGTTCGCACCCAAAGCCGCCTCAGCGAAGGTTATGGGCACCTCGCAGTATATGTTGTAGCCCTCGCGCTCGAAAATATGGTGAGGACGAACAGATACCGCAATAATAAGATCGCCTGACGTGCCGCCGTTTCTGCCGCAGTCGCCCTGCTGCCTTATTGCCACCTTCTGACCGTCGTCGATTCCTGCCGGAATGGTGACTTCAAGCTTCTTTGAGTTCTTTACATATCCCTTGCCCTTGCAGTAGGTGCATGGCTCTTTTATCTTCTTGCCCGAGCCGCCGCAGTCGTCACAGGTGCGTGTGGTCTGCATCATGCCAAGCATGGTGCGCTGCTGTACGCGAACCTGACCGCTGCCGTGACAGGTGGGACAGGTCTCAACGGTCGTACCCTTCTTCGCACCCGTAGCATCGCACTCCGGACATTTTTCAATGCGTCCGTAGCTTACCTCTTTCTTGCAGCCGAATGCCGCTTCCTCAAAGGAGATGGTCACGCGCTGGAGTATGTCTCCGCCGCGCATCGGGCCGTTTCGGCGCGCACTTTGCGAGCCGCCCATTCCGCCGCCGAAGAAGCTTCCGAAGATGTCGCCGAAGATGTCGCCGGCATCAAATCCGCCGCCGAAGCCTCCGAATCCGCCGTCAAATCCTGCCTGGGGATCGACTCCTGCGAATCCGTACTGATCGTATCGGGATTTTTTCTCCGCATCGGAGAGCACCGCGTAGGCTTCGTTTACTTCCTTGAAGTTCTTCTCCGCCTCCGCGTCTCCCGGATTCATGTCCGGATGATATTTTTTAGCGAGTGTGCGGTACGCTTTCTTAATGGCGGCTTCGTCCGCCGATTTGTCAAGCCCCAGCACCTCGTAATAGTCACGTTTATCAGCCATTATAATACCTCTTTTGTATTTTTCGCGCGTCCCTCTGCGCAAATCTGTACAACTTTTATATTATACTATATTTATATAGAAAAATAAATAATAATTTGTAAATTTATGTGGTTTGGGGGACATAAGGAATACGGTCGCTGTTTTTGAGCACATCGCAAAGCGATGTGCTTGAAAGCTCCGCAAAAACTTTATACAAAAAATATATTGACAGAGTGTTCGTTTTTTGCTCCGAAAACGCCCCTAGGAGCCGGTGACCCCAGCAG
>CAJGCT010000021.1 GCA_904501985.1 uncultured Clostridia bacterium | reverse complement strand
GACATCTCGACTTCGGCTTCGCCTTCGCTTCTATGTCAATTTATGTCCATTTGACTGTAAACCATGTGCTTGCACAATTTGTAAACCATCTTACTCTTGACAGAAACGCCTCCCCTACAGGCAAGATCGCACCATACGTAGGGGAGGGGTCTCCCCTCCCGTCTTTCCGTGTACGGCATACATAAAATCGGGAGGCGAAACGCCTCCCCTACAAGGATATCGTAAATTCCCATCTACCGCATCACCGCACCTGTGCGCCTCGGCTCTGCCTCGGAGCACAGCTCAAAAAGCCGCTCCGCTCGCATATGGAGAGCGTACTGCTCCATGACCTCAGGCGGCAAAAGCTTCGAATCCGACAGCTTTGAGAGCACCGCTATATTGGCGCGCTTTCTTGCAAGCGCAAGCACTTCTCTGCCGCGTCCGTTTGCGGCAAGAACATTTGTAAAAAGCGGATTTTTCTCGGCATGACGCATTTCCACACCCAGCATACAGGAAAGTATCGCCCGACGTACCCTTGATTCGGGATATCGCTTTGATTTTACGGCAGATACAAGCTCCGTGACAGTCCTGCACTTCTCTGCGGCGGCACAGAGGCGGTTTTCAAGCCCGCCCGACACTTCCATGTACCCCGAAAGCCGCCTCGGGTCGGCGGCACGAAGCATGGCGACAACCGCACTGTCAAGTGCCGACATATCGTATATTCTTCCCTCCGAAATCTCGCGTGTGAGGATTTTTTGCGCCTCACGGGGCATAAAATCAGAAAAATCTGTGACTCCGCGCCCCAAAGCCGCTCTTATTGCGGAAGCCGAGCAAATTCCGGACAGCTCGCTGCTGTTGAAATCCGCTCCCACGCGCTTCACGGTGTGGGGAGTCATGCGTGAGCCAAGCTTCTGGAGC
This sequence comes from uncultured Clostridia bacterium, assembly GCA_904501985.1. Lineage (GTDB taxonomy): Bacteria > Bacillota > Clostridia > Oscillospirales > CAG-272 > Flemingiibacterium. The sequence continues at coordinate 28,254 of CAJGCT010000021.1, read as the reverse complement.
GCACTTATATATTCAAGTGCCAAGAGATTGTTTGAGCCTGACAAAATATCGCTCTCACCGTACATTTCGCCGTAAACCTCGGCGCGAAGCGTACCGGTGTTTTTTGAAGGCCTCGCCTTTCGCGCCGCACTGTATGCCGCCACATATTCTTCCGAGGAAAGGCGGCTCTCGCATCGAATCAAAGCTTCAACGCCCCCCACCTCGCTTCCGAAAACGAGACCGTCGCACACTCCAAGTCCCTCGGCAACAGCCACGCCGCCGAGCGCAAAAAATTCCGCGCCCGAAAAGCACCAGGGTGCCGGAAGCTCAAGCACCAGGTCAACGCCGCCGAAAAGAGCCGCCTCGGCTCTTGCGTATTTGTCGATAACCGCCGGCTCTCCGCGCTGTGTAAAGCTGCCGCTCATGACGGCAACAAGCGCTGAGTCGGAGTCTTTTTTCTTTATTTGCCCTGCAAGATATTCATGCCCGTTATGAAAGGGATTGAATTCCGCGATGACTGCGTAAATGTTCATTTTATTGCTCCAAAGTTGGCTTTTTCTTTGATTTTTTTTGCCAAAACCAAAACAAATTTGAAGCTAACTATTGATTTTGGCAAAAAAATATGCTACAATATAGTGTATAGTTTTATTTTACCATAAAATAATAAATAATGCAACAATAAACGGAGGAAAAACAATGAAAGTTTTAGTAGTCAACGCCGGAAGCTCGTCTCTTAAGTACCAGCTTTTCGATACCGCTACCTATGATGTAGTAGCAAAGGGTATCTGCGAGCGCATCGGCATCGACGGCAAGATCACACACAAAATGCCCGGCAAGGACAATTATGTAGCTGAGATCGCAATGCCCAACCATTCTGTAGCAACCAAGATTCTCGTTGACACTCTCGTGTCCGAGGAGTACGGCTGCCTTAAGTCCATGAGCGAGATCGAAGCTGTAGGTCACCGTGTCGTTCACGGCGGCGCATACTTCTCCGAGTCCGTTCTCGTTACTCCCGAAGTAATCGAGAAGCTCAACAAGTGCATCGACCTTGCTCCCCTTCACACTCCTGCACACCTTATGGGTATTGAGGGTATCACAAACGAGCTTCCCGGTGTTCCCCAGGTTCTCGTATTCGACACCGCATTCCATCAGACAATGCCCGACTACGCTTGGATGTATCCCATTCCCTATGAGCTTTATGAGAAATATTCCATCCGCCGCTACGGTGCACACGGCACATCCCACCGCTTCGTTGCAGGCGAAATGTGCAAGATTCTCGGCAAGACCGAGGGCACCAAGATCGTAACCTGCCACATCGGTAACGGTTCTTCAATCTCCGCTGTTAAGGACGGCAAGGTTATCGACACCTCCATGGGCTTTACTCCCCTTGACGGTGTTGAGATGGGTACACGCTGCGGTTCTATCGACCCTGCTATCGTTACCTTCATCATGGAGCACGAGGGTTACACTCCTGCACAGATGAGCGACTTCATGAACAAGAAGTGCGGCTTCCTCGGAGTATCCGGAATCTCATCTGACAGCCGTGACATTGAGGCGGCTATCCTCGAGGGCAACAAGCGTGCAGAGCTTGCGGCTAACATCCTCGCATATCAGGTTAAGAAGTACATCGGTATGTACTCTGCCGCAATGAACGGTCTCGACGCTGTTGTATTCACCGCAGGTATGGGCGAAAACAACCCCGAGCTTCGTGAGCGTGCTTGCACTGACATGGACTTCCTCGGCATCAAGATCGACAACGAGCTTAACGCGAAGGTTCTCCGTCAGTCCAACAATGTTAAGCTTTCCACCGACGATTCCAAGGTTCAGGTATGGGTTCTCCCCACAAACGAAGAGCTTGTAATCGCCTCCGACACAGAAGCAATCGTTAAGGCTCTTTAATCAGATATAATATAGCGACTCCCGATGAACTGCGGTTCTTCGGGAGTTTTTTTGTGTCCCTCAAAAAATATTTTCCCCCTATAACAAAAAGCGACAGGATTTTCGCCTGCGTGGTGATACAATAGTTACTGAAATAACGAAAAAAGGAGAATTTTTCATGGAATGCAGCGTAACTCATACACTAACAGGCTCGGAGCTGACCCTTGCCGTGTCCGGCGAGATCGACCACCACAACGCAAGACAGCTTCGGCGAAAAATCGATGAATCCCTCTATTATTACCGTCCGAAGTCCGTGGCACTTGATCTTTCGGATGTGGCGTTTATGGACTCGTCGGGGCTTGGTCTCATTCTCGGCAGATTTACCCTTGCAAGGGAGCTTGGAGGCGTTCTCAAGATAGTTGACCCAAGCGAAAATGTGTCGAAAATACTTGATCTTGCAGGCACGGGACGGCTTATTAAAATCGAAAAGACCGCTTTGAAAGGAAGTACAAAATGAAAACTCTCAAAAACGAAATGACCTGCCGTTTTTCGGCGCTCAGCGAAAACGAAAGCTTCGCACGCTCCCTGGCGGTAAGCTTTGCTTCTGGGGCGTCCCCCACAATCACTCAGCTTGCGGACATCAAGTGCGCTGTCAGCGAAGCTGTGACCAACGCTATCGTGCACGCCTACCCCGACGGCGGCGGCACGGTGACTCTGTCAATGAAGCACTACGAGGGTGGACTTATCGTTATTGCCGTAAAGGACAACGGAATCGGCATTCCCGATGTAACTGCGGCGCGCGAGCCGCTCTACACCACGGACACCACCGGTGAGCGTAGCGGCATGGGCTTTGCCATCATGGAAAGCATGATGGACAAACTTGCGGTGCGCTCAAAGGAGGGGCGCGGCACAACTGTCACCATGAAAATAAAGGTTGGTACATAGCTTCATAAAAGGAATTGATAAAAAATGAAAACAGCCGACTACACAAAGAATGCGGAGCTTTTGTCGAGGGTACGCGACGGCGATGCCGAAGCCGAGGCGGAGCTTTTATCGGCAAACATGGGGCTTATCAGAAGCATCGCCATGCGGTTCCGTGACCGTGCCGCCGAGACTCACGGATGCGAGCTTGAAGATCTGATACAGCTTGGCGCAATCGGTATGATAAAGGCGATGAAGAGCTACGATCCATCCTTTGGCACGGTATTTTCCACCTATGCCGTGCCGCTGATAATCGGTGAGATCAAGCGTTTTCTCAGGGATGACGGGCCTGTGAAGGTCAGCCGCACCACCAAGCGTCTTGCAGGGGAGATCATGCACGCCCGTGAAGCGTTCACGCGCCGCGAGGGGCGTGAGCCAAGTGTTGACGAGCTATCCGAGATATGCGGCATATCACGAGAGGATTTATGCTCGGCTTTGCTTGCCGCGAAGCCGCCCCACTCATTCTCGGACACGGTAAATGATGACGGTGCACAGCTTGGGGAGCTTCTCCCCTCCGACAAAGATGAGCTTGAGGGGCTTTGCGACAAGCTTGCGCTCCGTGAGGCGATAGCTTCTCTGCCGCCACTATGGCGCGAGATAATCGCGCTCCGCTATTTTCGCGAATACTCCCAACAGCAGACCGCGGAGTTACTTGGTCTTACCCAAGTAAAGGTCTCACGGGAAGAAAAAAAGATCTTCCAAAAACTGCGGTCTATGCTTTAGCTCGGGGACGGATTCTATCCGTCTCCGTTTTTTGGTGTGTGGGGGTAAGTGTTTGTGTAAGGGACGCGCGCTTTTTTGAAAAAAAGCTGTGCAAAAAACTTTATAAGGGCTTCGCCACGCTCTCACCGACGGAGCTGCAAAGCTGCTTTTTTAGCGCTCCGTTTGTTGGGATTTTGGACGTGTACGACAGGGGGTTTGCATACCGCGCTCTCAGGAGCCGGGCCCCCTACCCCGGCAGATCGTTTAATATAATCCTTTCTACTGCGGAACAGCTTTTTAGAGTGCAAATAGAAGTTAGAACTTGTACATTCCGGCGGCTTGGGTTGCGGTAACTGTTTGTGCGGAGTGGCGCGACCGCGTAGCGGCGCGCATTACAACGCGCAACCGCCCACAGCCGCGAATCCAGACATAACCGAACGAAGCATAAACTTCCCCCTTTCCTAAAGCCCATCTGACCGAAGCGCAAGTATGGCGCGGCTGTGACCGCAACCCAAGCACGGTGCGAAGCACTCGTGCGCGAAAACGCGGTACGTCGGATCGCGTAACGTCGCGCCGTTATCTTCCCATAACCGCTTTTGGCGGAGGAAAGGGGGAGAGTCTAAGAGAGGGGTGAAAACCAAGAGCGCAGCGGCGGTTTTCGCTCCTCTCTTACGCTTCCCCGTAGCCGCAGGATGCGGCGGAGGGCGCGCGCCGTGGCACACGGCAAAATAAAAAATCTGCACACCTTTTTAAAAAAGCCGTACAGCTAAAATGTGCACAGCCGTTGACTCGCCGAGGGGCAAATGCTATAATCTTCTTGTAAGGCGCAAAACGCCAAAAAAGGAGGTTATTTATGAACTACTTAAGACAAATCAAAGGCTTCTATCTTCGCCGAAGATTATTCCCACTGTCAAGCTCTGCCATCACACTTTATTATCTTCTGCTGGAGCAGTTTAATCTCGTAGGATTCCCACAGTTTATGCGCATACCGCTGAGCCGCCTGATGTCGGAAACCAACCTCGGCAAAACCGCCGTGTGCCGTGCACGAATGGAGCTTGTGCGGCAAAAATATCTTGACTGCGAAAAATCCGAGTGCCGCTCCCAAAGTGCAAGATACAGCATAATCACAATCGACCCCGACGAGTATCTTAACAAGCCGGAAAGATACGAGGTGGGTCCGGCGGGTCTGCTTCCACAGGCTTCGGGAGGTGCAAAATGAGACTTTACAACTACCCCACATCCCTGCTCTTTTTCTCGCGGTACGATTGGTATCTGCGTGCCCTTAACTCAAAAAATGCGGAGAGAAAAAAGATTCTTGCCGACATTAACTCCGGTCTTATCAGCCGCGACACGCTGGACGAAAATTGGAGCAGAAATTTAGAATCCGAAATAGAATCCCTCAGAAAGCGGCTTCATGACATCGAATACACGGTGAACGCCATGCCCGAAACACCGGAGCTGCTTCCCTGCAAGCTTTTTCTGCGGCTACATTTTATCTGCGGTATGTCGATGACCGACACCGCCGGGGAAATGAACGTCAGCCAAAGCACGCTCCGCCGCATCCGTGACCGAGCGGCACGGCATTTCGACGATTTTCCGCCTATATTAGCGTAAGTAAAACAGCACCAAAACAGCGGGAGGCGAGACGCCTCCCCTACAGCAGAATTACAATGTACGCCGTAGGGGAGGGGTCTCCCCTCCCGTTTTTTTGATTTTGTATTACGGTCATAATTTTGATATTTCCGTAGGGGAGGGGTCTCCCCTCCCGTTTTTATCATGTATTCCTGTCTACCTTTTTCATTACCTTAAGGTTGCCTATCTTCTTTGAGCGGCAGTCAAGCTCCAAAAGAACGTCGTCAAGGGAAAGTCCGCGCTCGTTCATCATTACCATGATGTGATAAACAAGGTCGGAAATCTCGTTCTTCAGCTCCTCGTTGTCACCGTTTTTTGCGGCGATTATGGTCTCGGCACATTCCTCGCCCACCTTTTTAAGAATCTTGTCAAGACCCTTCTCAAAAAGATAGCAGGTGTACGAACCCTCCTCTGGATTTTCGCGGCGTCCCGCAATTACAGCTTCAAGCTCTTTTAATACGTTATCGTTCATTTATGTTCTCCTCCTGTTATTCGGTATAAAGTTCACGGTAGAAGCAGGTGCGGTTGCCCGTGTGGCACGCCGCCCCCGTCTGATTTACCAAAACAAGCAATGTGTCCTCGTCACAGTCATACAAAATCTGCTTTACACGTTGAACATGACCGGACGTAGCACCTTTATTCCAAAGCTCCCCTCTTGAACGGCTGAAAAACCATGTAAATCCCGTCTCAAGAGTAAGCTTCAGCGATTCTTCATTCATATAGGCAAGCATCAGCACCTCGCCGTTATCGCAGTCTTGCACGATTGCCGGAATAAGCTGGGATTTTTTAAAAAAATCCTTCAAATCTACATTTTTATCTATCATTTTGTCCTCACAGTCTGACAGGCACACCGCTGTCGCGAAGATGCTCCTTTACTTCCCTGACAGTAAGCTCGCGGAAGTGGAAAAGGCTTGCCGCAAGTGCCGCATCGCATCCCGTTTCTTTGAATACGTCCGTAAAATGCTGTTTGTTTCCGCCGCCGCCCGAAGCGATGACGGGAATGCTCACTTTTTCGCATATAGCCTTTGTAAGCTCTATATCAAAGCCGTTTTTCGTGCCGTCTGTGTCCATTGAGGTCACAAGAAGCTCGCCGGCACCAAGACGCTCAGCCTCAATCGCCCATTCTATGGCATCGATGCCCATATCCTTTCGGCCGCCGTTTATGTAGACCGTAAATCCGCCGTCCTCACGTCTTTTTGCATCAATTGCAAGCACTACGCACTGACTGCCGAACCTGTCCGCCGCATCGGCGATTATTCGCTTATTTAACACCGCCGCGGAGTTGACCGCCACCTTGTCAGCACCTGCAAGAAGAATCTCGCGGAAATCCTCAACCGTGCGAATACCGCCGCCCACCGTAAGGGGCATAAACACCTCTCTTGCGGTACGCTCCACTACGTCAACTATGGTCTTGCGTCTGTCGCTGGAAGCCGTGATATCAAGAAACACCAACTCGTCCGCGCCCTGTGTGTTGTAAAATTTCGCACTCTCAACAGGGTCGCCAGCGTCGCGAAGCCCCACAAAATTCACACCCTTGACAACACGTCCGTCCTTAACGTCAAGGCACGGGATTATTCTCTTTGAAAGCATATTATCTGTCCCCCTGTGCCACCTTTATTGCCTCGGCAAGATCAAGCGAGCCGCTGTATATGGACTTGCCGCATATTGCACCGTAAAGATTCATGCCTGCAAGATCGCGGATGTTGCCGATATCGCGAATACCGCCGCTTGCGATAATGTTCATGTCCGTCGCCGAGGAGAGGGCGGACAACTGCTCAAGATTCGGTCCTGTCAGCGTGCCGTCGCGGCTGATGTCAGTGAAGATAACGTACTTAACGCCCATCTTCTCCATCTCACGGGCAAGGTCAATGTAGTTCACATCCGAGCTTTCAAGCCAACCTGAGGTTTTAACGATTCCGTCAAGCGCATCAATTCCCACAGCGATGTGAGACGCGCCGTACTTTTTAAGCGCTTCCCTCACAAATTCGGGATTTTTAAGAGCCGCCGAGCCGATTATGACGCGGTCGATACCCTTTTTTAAATAATAGTCAACCGTATCCATATCGCGGATACCGCCGCCAACCTCGATTGGCACATTTGAAACACGCGCCGCCTCGGTGTAGATATCGCCGTTGACGCGGCTTCCCTCCTTGGCGCCGTCAAGGTCAACCATGTGGATGTATGAAGCTCCGCTTTTAATAAAGGACAGCACCGTTTCAATGGGATCGGCGGCAACCTTTTCGGCTGTGCCGTACTCACCCTTTGTGAGCCGCACACACATACCGCCAAGAATATCAATTGCAGGAAGAATTATCATTTACAAGCCTCCAGAATTCACGAAGGATACTAAGTCCCACCGTCTCGCTCTTTTCGGGGTGGAACTGGCATCCATACACATTGCCGCGTGCAACGATTGCGGTAACGTCGCTTCCGTAGTCGGTCACAGCCACAAGATCGGCAGGGTCGCTTACTTTCGCCATATAAGAGTGGACGAAATACACCTGATCGCCGTCCTTAAGAGATGCGGTAATAGGCGAAGGATTCAAAAGCTTCAGCTCGTTCCATCCCATGTGGGGCACTTTAAGCCCCTCCGCTTCTATCTTCACAACCTCGCCGCCGATAAGGGAAAGTCCCTCGCACTGGCGAAATTCGTGGCTTTTATCGAAAAGAAGCTGCATACCGAGGCAAATTCCAATGAGCGGCTTTGTTTTAACGTAATCCTTTATAAACTCGTCAAGTCCCGCTTCGGACAGTCTTTCCATGGCATCGGGAAACGCGCCCACACCGGGAAGTATAAGTCCGTCGGCGGCGGCAAGCTCCTCCTTGTTATCGGACACGAATGAGTCCGCTCCGATAAAATCAAGAGCGTTCTTCACGCTGTGAAGATTTCCCATGCCGTAATCTATTATTCCTATTTTCTTCATTTTGGTCTCCGTAATTATAGCACGCCTTTAGCGGACAGCACCGCACCTGATTTGGGCTTTACAGCATCCGAAAGCGCATGAGCAAACGCCTTGAAAAGTGCCTCCACCATGTGATGGTCGTTATCACCGTAAAGAACGGCAAGATGAACCGTCGCGCCCATGTTAAATGCCACGGCGCGGAAAAACTCGGTGACCATCTGTGTATCAAAATCGCCGATCATGGGCGACTTCGGGGTATAATCGCACACGAGGTAGGGTCTGCCCGATATGTCCATAACACATCTTGCAAGAGCCTCGTCCATGGGAATAAAGGATGTGCCGTAACGCATAAGAGGCGCATTTTTCGCGGCAACCTCCGAGAGAAGCTTGCCGAGCACGATTCCCACATCCTCAATTGTGTGGTGGCAGTCAACATTAAGATCGCCCGTCATGTCAAGGGTGATAACCGCACCACAATGTACCGCAAGGGAATTTAGCATATGGTCAAAAAATCCAACTCCGCTTGTGCCGCGAAGTCCGAAGCCCTCGGTCTCATCAAAGGAGATGCTCATTTTTATCTTGGTTTCAAATGTGTTTCTTATAAGTGATGCCTTAGCGGTGCTCATAAAAATCTCCATTCCGCCGCCATAGCGGCGGCACAAATATATTTAATGCGTGAACGGTTAATAAACGCTTACGCTAAATAAACTTTCACGCTACTTCCTCCTTAAATTTTGCAAGGAAAATATCACATTCCTCTCTCGTTCCCGCGGTGATGCGCAGGCGGTGTCCCATACAGCGTATGGCGACGCCTTTTTTCATAAGGGATTCTTTAATTTTGGCGGCTTTCTCTGCCGAGCTTATGTCCATAAACACGAAATTCGCCGAGGTGTCGTAGATGCGCACAATATCCGCGGAGCTTATTTTCGAAAGCTCGCCTTTAAGATATCCTACGTTTTCCTGTATTATCTCGGTGTTCGCCTTGATTTCATCATAGTGGGAGAGAATTATGCGCCCGAACACCTGTGAAACGGTGTTTACGTTATAGGGACTCTTGATCTTCTTCACCGCTTCGCAAAGCTCCTCGCAGGCGCACATAAAGCCAAGTCGAAGTCCTGCCGAGCCGAACGCCTTTGACATGGTCTTGAGCACGATTAAATTGTCGTACCTACCGATAAGGTCCATAACGCTTTCACTTTCCCGTGAAAACTCCATATACGCCTCATCCACCACTACAATGGCATTGACGCCCTTGATAAAGCGTTCAACATCCCCTCTCTTTGCACACCATCCCGTAGGATTGCAGGGGTTTGAAAACATCACAAGCTTTGAGCCGCTTTCGTTTACCGAGGAAATCAGCCCATCAAAGTCGATTTCAAAAAGCTCCGTCTTTTCAAAGCGTATCTCTCTTGCGCCTGCAAGATATGAGTAAAATGCGTACATTGAAAAATCGGGCATTGCCACGGTAACGCTGTCCCCTGCTTCAAGAAGTCCGCTTACAATGATACTGATAAGCTCGTCAGATCCGTTTCCTGCCACCACATTCTTAGTGTCAAGGGAAAAGACCTGTGAGAACGCCGAAACAAGCTCGGATGCGTATGGATCGGGGTAACGGTTGAAGTCTATACCGTAAACCGCCGCCGCAAGCTCATCAAGCACGGCTTTTGACGGGGTAAAGGGACTTTCGTTGGCGTCAAGCCTTATGGGAACGGGGGTAAGATTCGGTGAGTAGGCTTCAAGCCCGTTTATCTTTTCGGGTATAAGCTTTTCTATCATAAATAACTTCCTTAGATTCGATATTTTTGTCGGTTTGCCTGCAAATTGGCGGCGAAGCCGTCAAAGACAAAATTTCGTGTGACCCCCACTTATTTAAGTCTCTGCTTTATGGAATTTGCGTGAGCCGACAAGCCTTCGGCATTTGCAAAGGTGATAACCTTTTCGCCGATTGCCTGAAGCGCGTCCTCGCTGTAATAGAGGTAGCTTGACTTCTTAATAAAGCTGTCAACACCAAGTGCCGAGGAGAATCTTGCTGTGCCGTTTGTGGGAAGCACGTGATTCGGACCTGCGAAGTAGTCACCCAGCGGTTCGGGAGCGTTGTCACCGAGGAATATAGAGCCTGCGTTGGTAATAAGCGGCAGGAGAGTGAATGGATCGGCAACCGACAGCTCCAGGTGCTCGGGAGCGATCTTATTTGAAAGCTCCGCCGCCTCGGAAAGGCTGTCCACTATTATAATAGAGCCGTAGGCATCAAGAGAGCGGTCAATAATGTCGTGACGGGAAAGGAGTGCCTTCTGCGCTTCGATCTCCTTTTCCACCGCACCTGCAAGCTTTTCGCTTGTGGTTATGAGAATGGACGCCGCCATGGGGTCGTGCTCCGCCTGACTCATGAGGTCCGCCGCAACGTATGCGGGATTTGCCCTGTCGTCGGCAATAACAAGCACCTCGGACGGCCCTGCGATCATGTCGATATCCACCGCGCCGAAAACAAGCTTCTTCGCCATCGCAACAAATATGTTGCCCGGACCCACTATCTTGTCAACACGCTCAATGGACTCCGTACCGTAAGCAAGAGCCGCAACAGCCTGCGCACCACCAACCTTTACGATGTCACAAACGCCTGCCACCTTCGCCGCATATACAACGGCAGGATTTATACCCTCATTCTTCGGGGGTGTGACCATGGTAATCTTCTTGACACCTGCCACCTTTGCCGGAATGGCGTTCATAAGTACGCTTGAGGGATACGCCGCAGTGCCGCCGGGCACGTACAGTCCTACCTTTTCAATGGGTCTCACAAGCTGACCCATTATCTTGCCGCATTCGTTTGTCATCCACGAATTCTGCTTCTGCTTCTCGTGGAAAGCGCGGATGTTATCCGCCGCCTCGTCAATGGCATAGCGAAGCTCTGCGGGGACTTTTTTTATAAGCTCCTCTTTTTCTTCCTCGGTCATAAAGAATGAGGTGAGCTTTACCTTGTCGAATTTTTCCGTATATTCAAGGAGTGCCGCATCACCGTTTTTGCGTACATTGGCAATAACCTCGGCAACGGTATTCATTATTTCGGGTGAGATATTCTCCGCCCTGTCCGAAAGCAGAGCCATAAGCTCCGCGGCATTTTCTTTTCTGTAAAGTTTCATTTTTCCCTCGTGTGTTTTATGTATTTGTGGTGTAAAAACCGAAAAGGAGCGCGTTTTTATAGGGAACGGGGCGTCGGGGACGTCGCCCCCTACGGCGATGCACACATATTTATACATCGCCGCGCGCTGCCATGCGGTCGCGCCCTACCATATAAACGGTTACGAAAACCCAAGCCGCCGGAATGGTGCGGGGCCATGCAGGCGGCGCGAATTGTGCGTTCTAACAATTCTGCACTCGCGTCGCCTTTGTGGTGTGCAATTCCCTGTATAAAGTTTTTTGCGGAGCTTTTTTTCAAAAAAGCGACCGTAATTCTCCTACACTAACCTCAGCCGCACTTACTCAATCTCTGCCGAAATCCTCGACACAAGCTCGTCGATCTCGCGTTTTTTCAGCTTGATTGAGGCGGTGTTTACAATAAGACGGGTGGAGATATAGGCTACATCCTCGTAAACTTCAAGACCGTTCTCTTTGAGAGTAGAGCCGGTCTCAACAATGTCCACAATGGCGTCCGAAAGACCGAGAATGGGAGCAAGCTCAACCGAACCCTCTATCTTGACGATCTCAACATCAATGCCCTTGGAGTTAAAGTAATTCTTCGTAACATTCGGGTACTTGGAAGCGATTATCTTGTGAGTGTATCCCTCGTAAAAATCGCGCCCCTTGATTCCGGCAAGAGCAAACTTGCATTTTCCGAAATTAAGATCAAGCAGCTCGTGGAAATGCTTGCCGTGCTCCATTATGGTGTCCTCGCCAACAATACCCACGTCGCATACACCGTGCTCAATGTAGGTGATAACGTCAGCCGCCTTGGCAAGCACTACCTCAATGTCCGCCTCGCCGAGACGGAACACAAGCTTGCGACCCTTGTCCTCAAGCTCGGATATATCATATCCGGCTCTTGCCAATATCTCAACGGCTTTCTTTTCTATTCTGCCCTTGGTCAGCGCAATGCGTATCATTATCTGCCACCTGCCTTGTTCTTTGTAAGGTCAATAACCTCTCCGATACCGTTATTCTTGGCGTAAGCCTCTGTAGCTTCAAGGGTGTCGAACATGGAAAGCTCGCAGGATTTGCCCGCAAGACTCATTATCCGCTTGTAGCTTATAGCCTCGCCGAAGCTCTCCGCACCGAAGTGGAGTATCACGTCCGCGTGCTTCTTTTCCGGTATCTTGCCGGACTTTATAAGCGCGTCCGCTACCGCGCACACGTTTACCGCGAATCCCGTCGCAGGCACGTCGCAGTCGAATTTGCAGAGAAGATTGTCGTAACGTCCGCCCTTGAGCACCGCCTCGCCTGCGCGGTCAATGTATCCGCGAATGACCGTGCCGGTGTAGTAATCAAACTTGTGCACCATGCTCATGTCAACCATGATGTGCTCGCCGTATCCGGCATCCTTTAAGGTGTCGTAGAGGGAGCGCACGTATGAGAGCACCTCTATAGCCTTGGTATTTTTGCCTGCAAGAGCCTCAGCCTCGGCAAAAACCTCGTCTCCACCGTAAAGAAGCGGAAGCTTCCTTATGGTGTCATTCTGCAGGGTCTTGTTGAACATACCGAGGGAAACGAAATTCTTCGCCTCAACAAAGGAGCGCACGTCCTGCGCTTCCTCCTCGGAAATGTCCATCTCCGATATAAGCGCGTTGAAATAGCCAACATGACCGATTTCAAGCTTAAAATCAAGTCCTATGGATTTCAGCACGTCAAGAGCGGTCATGATAGAGAGAAGATCGCCCTTCATTCCTGCCGCGCCCACAAGCTCGATTCCGCTCTGCAAAACCTCGTTGCGCATACCGGAATTTTCGCTGTTTACGCGGTAAATATGCTGGTCGTAGTAAAGTCCCACGGGAAGCTCGGCGTTCTTCAGCTTCGTCGCCGCAACTCTCGCGATAGGAGTTGTATTGTCGGGGCGGATAACAAGCAGTCTGCCCGTGTTGTCCGTGAGCTTGTAGAGATTTTCCTGCGTCAGCGAGCGGTTTACCTCGCAGAACAGGTCGTAATTCTCCACCGCCGGCGTGCAGATGCGTGAAAATCCTGCCGCCTCGTATATTTTATCAAAATCCGCTGTTATTTTGTCGTAAAGATCGGCTTCGCTGTAAAGCAGGTCTCTCGTTCCCTCCGGAATCGTCATTTTAAGCTTATTCATCGTTTCATACGCCTTTTCGGCGTCCTTTCGGTAGTTTTTTCACCGTACACTTTAGTACACTAATATGATAACATAATAAATCAACATTGTCAATATGCAATATGCCCTATATCCCGTTCACACGCTGAAAGTTTTTGTTATTTTGCCTATTTTGGGGGAAAGTGCAGGAGTGTTTGGGTATGGGAGTTACGGTCGCTTTTTTGAAAAAAAGCTCCGCAAAAAACTTTATACATGTGGGCTGACCATGCCCCAACGTTTGGCATTACATAATTTAGAGCGTGGTGCTCCCAATGGTGGCGTTTTTTATGTGCGACAGCGCGTTTGCATACCGCGCTCCCGACAGCCGGGTCCCCTACCCCGGCAACCACGTATTTGTTACCGTTTCAGCTTCACCTTTTTGACGGAATTCAAATTAAAGTTAGAATGGTGATAAAACAGGGCGTCGAGGACGTAGCCCCCTACAGTTTAGACGAAAATCCCATGTAACGCGCGCCGCCTCGCGGTCGCGCCCCCCACACAAACAATTACCGCAATCCAAGCCGCCGGAATGGTGCGGGGCCATGCAGGCGGCGCGAGTAGTGCGGTCTAACGATTCTGCAATCACATTGCCGTAGCGGTGTGCAATTCCTTTGTATAAAGTTCTTTGCGGAGCTTTCTTTCAAGAAAGCGACCGTAACTCTCATACACAAACGATTGCGCACGCCATCAAAAGAACGACAACTGCGAGGTTTCGGTAAGATCACCGAAAGCACCGTTTTTGCGGAGAAGATCAATAACGGATTTGGAGAGACCGGCTTTTATCTGAAGCTCCTCAATTGAGAGAAGCTCTTCACGGTCTCTGACCTCAACTATCTTTTCAGCCGCCTTTTCGCCAAGACCGCCCATGGCCGTGAACGGCATACGGATAGCACCGTTTTCCGGCTTGAAAGCGAACGCCTCGGATTTAAAAAGATCAACAGGCAGGAATTTAAGACCGCGGCTGTACATCTCGTTTACCATCATAAAGGTGTCAACCGTTTCTTTTTCCTTCTGAGTCGCCTCTGTGCCTTTCTTGCGAATCTCCTCCATGACAGCCTTGATTCCGCTTCGACCGCTCATGGCGATCTCCGCATCAAAGCCGCCGGGGGCAACCGTAAGAAACGCCGCGTAAAATTCAAGGGGATAGTATATCTTGTACCAGCCAAGGCGTATCGCCGACATAACGTATGCCGCCGCGTGTGCCTTTGGGAACATATATTTTATCTTCTTGCAGGAAGCAATGTACCAATCGGGCACACCGTGCTCGCGCATGGCAGCCTCGTATTCCGGCTTAAGTCCCTTACCCTTTCGTACATCCTCCATTATCTTGAACGCCATGGCGTTCTCAAGACCGTACTGCTGAATAAGTACAAGCATGATACCGTCACGCGTACCGATAACCTGCGAAATGTCGCAGATTCCGTCTTTTATGAGGTCCTGCGCGTTTCCCAGCCACACGTCCGTGCCATGGGTAAGACCGGATATCTGCATAAGGTCAGCGAAGTTCTTGGGCTTCGCATCGCAGAGCACCGACTGAATGAAGCGCGTGCCGAATTCGGGCAACCCCAGCGTGCCGAGAGGGCATCCGAGATCGTCGGGAGTAACACCGAGAGGATCGGTGGACTCAAAGAGACGGTACACCGCCTTGTCGTTCATTTTAACGTCCATAACCGAAGTATTCGTGTACTTTTCAAGCCACTTGTACTTGGTGGGCATATCGTGCCCAAGCTCGTCCAGCTTCAGAATGGTGTCGTGAAGATATGTAAATGCAAAGTGGGTGGTAACAATGTCCGAGTTAGGGTCGTCGGCAGGATGCTGTACCGGCGTGAAGTCGTAAACATCGTATTCACGCGGAACAACGATGATGCCGCCGGGATGCTGTCCCGTGGTGCGCTTGATTCCAACGCAGGTATCCACAAGCCGCGCGATCTCCGCCTTGCCAAGCTTCTTTTGACGGTCCTCAAGGTATTTTACCACATAACCGTAAGCCGTCTTTGCGGCAAGAGTGCCAAGCGTTCCGGCACGGAACACGTTTTCCGAGCCGAACAGCTCCTCTGTGTACTTGTGGACTCTGCCCTGTACCTCGCCCGAGAAGTTAAGGTCAATATCGGGGGATTTGTCGCCGTAGAAGCCAAGGAAGGTCTCAAAGGGGATGTCGTGTCCGTCGCCTATAAGCTTCGTTCCGCACTTCGGACACATCTTGTCCGGCAGATCAAAGCCTGAGCCGACTGAACCGTCGGTAACAAACTCCGAATACTGACATTCGGGGCAGTAGTAGTGGGGCGGCAGAGGATTAACCTCGGAAATACCCGACATGGATGCAACAAAAGACGAGCCAACCGAGCCGCGTGAGCCAACAAGATATCCCTGCTCCTCGCTGTACTGCACAAGCTTCTGCGCTATCATGTAAAGAACCGCAAAGCCGTGCTTTATAATGGATGTAAGCTCCTTGTCAAGACGGGTGGAAACTATCTCAGGCAGAGGATCGCCGTACAGCGATTTTGCCCTGTCCCAGCACCTCTCTTGAAGCTCTTCTTCAGCTCCCTCAAGATTCGGTGTATAAGTGCCCTCAGGAATGGGGCGTACCTGCTCTATCATGTCCGCGATAAGGTTTGTGTTTGTAATAACAACCTCTCGCGCACCCTCCTCGCCGAGATACCAAAACTCGCGAAGCATCTCCTCGGTGGTGCGGAAATAAAGACCGATATCACGGTCAGCATCGGCGAATTTCTGTCCGGCAAGCAGTATCTTTCTCGTTATCTCGTCGTCTTTTGCCGCAAAATGGGCGTCGCAGGTGGCGCAGACAGGCTTGCCAAGCTTTTTGCCAAGCTCATATATGCGCTTGTTGATGGCAATAAGCTCCTCCTCGCTCTTAACAAGCTCCTTTTCAAGCATAAAGCTGTTGTTGCAGAGAGGCTGTATTTCAAGATAATCGTAGAAGCTTGCTATTTCCTCAATCTCTTTCTCGGTCTTATTTTGGAGAATCGCCTGATACAGCTCACCTGCCTCGCAGGCAGAGCCGATTATAAGTCCCTCGCGGCATTCCTCAATAAGCGTTTTCGGTGTGCGCGGAACTCGGCGGTAGTAGTTAAGATAGCTCTCTGAGATGATCTTGTAAAGGTTTTTAAGACCTATCTTGTTTTTTACAAGGAGTATCTGATGATAGGGCTTTAATTTGAGAGGGTCAGACTTTTCGCTCATAAGCTGCTGCATTTCGCGAAGATTTGACGCGCCCTCGCCGCGTATTTTCTTAAAGAGGCAGATAAGTATTTTTGAGAGCACCTCAGCATCGTCGCAGGCGCGGTGATGGTTGAAGTCGCCAAGCTCAAAATACTCTGCAAGAATGTTTAATTTGTGCTTTTTAAGCTCCGGATTTGCGTACCGCGACAACGCCACCGTGTCCATATAGGGATTTGTGAACGGTATGCGGAACTCGTTTGCCACCTTGCGTATAAAGGAAACGTCGAAGGATGCGTTGTGCGCCACAAGTATGCGGTTGCCGGCAAATTCAAGAAACTGCCTTACCGCCGATTCATTGTCCGGCGCACCGGCAACCATTTCGTCGGTAATGCCCGTAAGCTCGGTGATGTTTTCGGGAATATGCTCTCCGGGGTCGGAAAAAATGTTGAAGCGGTCAATGACCTCGTTTCCGCGAAGAAGCACCGCGCCGATCTCCGTAATATGACAGCTGTGGGGAGAAAGACCCGTGGTCTCAATATCAAAAACGCAGTATTCGCCGTCAAAAGGAGTGCTCATGTACTCCTCCAACGAATCGCCGAAAAGAACTCTCGCGGTGTCGTCAACAAAGTAGTTTTCGATTCCGTAGATAACCTTTATCTCGCCGCCAAGCTTCTCTGCCGCCATCATTGCAAGAGGATACGCCTGAACGTTTCCGTGGTCGGTAATGGCAACCGCCTTGTGTCCCCATTTGTGCGCCATCTTAACAAGATCGCCGGGGGAAATTATGGCGTCCATACTTGACATCTGAGTGTGGCAGTGAAGCTCCACGCGCTTCTCCTCGGCGTCATCCGTGCGGTATTTCTGGGCGATCTTCGCCACAGCGGTTGGCACAATTATAGCCTCGTTATCAAAGGTGTCGATCTTGGCATAGCCCTTTATGGCAACGGTTATGCCGTCCTTGATGTTCGTAAGATAAGGCTCAAGTGCTTCCTTGGACTGAGCCATTTTTATGTAAATAGAAGAATCCTTGTCGGTTACGGCAAAGGTGAGTATAAGCTTGTCACCGCGGCGCGTTTCCTTGGTCTCAAAGCCGAAAACCTCGCCAAGCACCACAATATTTTTCTGCGGTCCCGTAAGATTTCGCACAGGCACGGGATTCACAATGTCAAATGGATCGCCGATGATATATTCGGGAGCTGAAACGTCGAATATCTTTCCGCCAACGTGGAAAATGCTGTCGGTAACCTCGTATGTAACTTCCCCGGAATTGAGGGTCGCGATGTGCTCAAAATCCTTGTACTTGTCCTCCTCCGGGTCGGGAGCGGACTCCTCCGCGTGTCGCGCGGCACTCCTTGCCATGTCAAGCTGTTGGGCGCGGGCGGTCTTTTCCATCTGCGCTATCTGCTCGGCGATAATTGGCATGGGAGCTTCCGCATATCCCTGCTCCTGTATTATCTCAACATTGTATCTTATACCGAACTCGCCGAAGATTATATTTGAAATTATCTCGTTTGTTCCGGCAGTGTAAAGAAGCTCGATACCGCCGTTGTTGAAGGAAAGGCGGATTACAAGCTTGTCCCCGTCAATACCGAAATCGTATTCGTTAAAAAAGCCCCGTGATACAGCTCCCACACGGTTAAGCTCCAGCATCACCTCGGGTATGTAGGACGGATTCCACAGCGCGGAATCGTATCTGGGAAGAATGCGTACTACAGTGAGATCATAAGCGGCGCGAAGCTTTTCTTCTATCTCGTAAAGCGTGTTTTTCTTTATTATTTCGGGGAAATGCGCGGTGACTTCAACGACACGTCTTTCCTTGTCTACGCGCGAGGAAACCTCCGAGGCAGCATCAAGAATCCGCCGCTCAGAGTCGGTCTGCTCATATTTTGAAAATATTTTCTCAAATTTGTTCATCGTATCACCGCCTTGTTTTTGTAATGCTGTTTTTTGGGGACAGGGACGGGCGATTCGTGAATCGCCCCTACGAGGATGCCTGTATCATCGCAGGTGATGCGTTTCGCCGCACCGCGCGCCGCAAAGCGGCCGCGCCCCACCACATAAACGATTATCGCCATACCAACAAAAAATTACCGCCACCCAAGCCGCCGTAATGGTGCGGGGCCATGCAGGCGGCGCGAATGTGGCGTTCTAACGCTTAGCACTCGCGTTGCCTTTATATAATTCCCATGTATAAAGTTCTTTGCACAGCTTTCTTTCAAGAAAGCGCGTAATTCCCTTACATCCTATTTATCTCATCCCGTAGAACCTCAAGTATGCGATCCTCGGGATATTTTCCAACTATCTCGCCCTTTTTGAAAAGGAGTGCCTCACCGACGCCGCCGGCGATTCCTATGTCAGCCTCACGCGCCTCGCCCGGACCGTTGACCGCGCATCCCATAAGCGCAACCTTAAGACGTCGCGATGGACGAAGTGACGGAAGAATTTCCTCCTCAAAGCGCGCCGAAAGTCCAATAAGATCAATCTTCGTCCTGCCGCAGGTGGGACAGGATACAACATCAATCGCTCCGCCGCCAAGTCCGAGCGCAGAAAGAAGCGCCCTGCCCTCTTTAACCTCAAGCAGGGGATCAGCGGTCAGCGAAACTCTGATCGTGTCGCCGATTCCATCGCACAGAAGCGAACCAATACCCACCGCCGATTTGAGCGTGCCCATGTGCGCGCTTCCTGCCTCCGTAACACCAATGTGAAGCGGATAGTCGCAGGTGCCGTGAAGTATGCGGTTGGCGTTTATCATGGTGCGCACGTCCGAGGACTTTATGGATATGACAATGTCCGAAAAATTCAGCTCTTCAAGTATGTGAACGTGCTCCATGGCACTTTCCGCCAACGCCTCTGCTGTGGGAGCACCGTATTTGTTAAGTATCTCACGCTTCAGTGAGCCGCCGTTGACTCCTATTCGAATGGGAATCCCACCGTCACGGCAGGCGGCAACTACCTCGGCAACCTTGTATCGCTCGCCGATGTTTCCGGGGTTTATACGTATCTTGTCGACCCCTGCCGCGGCGCAGGCAAGAGCTATCTTGTAGTCAAAATGTATGTCCGCCACAAGGGGCACGGTGATGTCCGATTTTTTCAGTGCCGCCACGGTGTCCGCCGCCTCTATGTCCGGAACGGCAAGCCGCACGATGTCGCATCCTGCCGCCGCAAGAGCGGAAATCTGAGCATACACCGCGCCAAAGTCGTGGCTGTCAACGTTTGTCATGGACTGCACCGTTACAGGTGCACCGCCGCCTATATATATTCCGCCAACGCGGACCTGTTTTCTGTTATTTTTCATGTTTATCATCCTCTTGTTAGGGTATTCACGCAAGTACAGCAAATTTTACGCTTACGAAAAAAGTCCAATGACATCTTTAAAGGTTATGGCAACCATAAGCCCCATTAAAATAACGATTCCGGCAAAATGTATATATCCCTCGATCTCCGGCTTCAAGGGCTTTCCGCGAAGAAGCTCCACAAGCTGAAAAGCGAGCCTGCCGCCGTCAAGTGCCGGAAGCGGAAGTATATTGAACACGCCGAGATTCATAGTTATGGCAACCGTCAGAAAAAGGAAGCTTCCGACGCCGTTTTTCGCCGCATCGCTTACAGCTGTAGTGACACCCACGGGTCCCGAAACGTGCTCGACTCCGTATTTTCCCGAAAGAAGGTCGATTATCGACTCCCACACCATTTTCACCGCTGAAACGGAGCGGAAGAAGGTGTGTTTTGCCACGTTCACGAAGTTTTTAGCCTCACGCTCGGTGGAAAAGTCCGCTCTGCCGAATTCTATCCCCTCAGAGATGTCTGTTGGGAAAACCACGTCGTGAAGCCTAAGCTTCTCGCCGTTTCTGATAACCGTAAGGTCAACAGGCTCGGTGGCGTCGTGCATGATCTCGTAGGAGAGATCGCCTGCCACAAACACGCGCTCGCCGCCCACCGCGATAATTTTATCGCCCACGCGAAGTCCGGTCTGCTCCGTAAGTGCGCCGTCGGCAAAGCTGTGCACGGTGGTGCTTCCAAGTCCGCTCGACATCATGACGACCACCGCCATCAAAACAAAGCCTGCCACGAAATTCATAAATGCGCCTGCCGCGGTGATTATCATTCTCTGCCACACAGGCTTATTTGAAAATCCGTCCTCGTCAAAGGTGGTCTCGTCCTCGCCCACCATGGAGACGTATCCTCCGATGGGCAGGAGCTTCAGCGAATACACAGTTCCGCTTTTCTTAGAGCGTCTGGAAAATATCTTCGGTCCCATTCCCAGAGAAAACTCGTTTATCGGCACGGAAAATATCCTTGCCGCGGTATAGTGACCAAGCTCATGGAGCAGTATCAGCACCGACAGCATAAGCAGTGTCAGCAATATATGCCATATGTTCATTGACGTTTACCTCTTTTCAAAATGGGGGGTACGGGGTGGGGCGTATAGGAATTACGGTCGCTTTTTTGAAAAAAAGCTCCGCAAAAAACTTTATACAGTGGGTCCCCCTATGCTCCTACAATTGTAGCATCGAATTTGTTTCTTTAATGCTCCAATTGTGGTATTTTTTTGCGTGTACGACAGCGTGTTTGCATACCGCGCTCCCGACAGCCGGGTCCCCTTCCCCGGCAACCACATATACCGTACCGCTGCATCTTCAACTTTTTGACGGAATTCAGATTAAAGTTAGAATTGTGGTGGAACGTGGCGTCGAGGACGTCTCCCCTTCAGTTTAGACAAAAAACCCCATGTGACGCGCGCCGCCTTGCGGTCGCGCCACACCGTACAAACAATAACCGCACATCCAAGCCGCCGGAATGGTGCGGGGCCATGCAGGCGGCGCGAATCGTGCGCATGAGCGATTCTGCATTCGCGTTGCCTTAACGGTGTGCTATTTCCTTGTATAAAGTTTTTGCGGATGCTTTCAGCACATCGCAAGCGATGTGCTCAAAAAGCGACCGTAACCCCTTGCTTCCCAACTATCCCACTCGCAATCCCACGGGCTTCTTTTGCCGCGGCGAGGATGTCACCGATGGTCGGCGAGGGGATGTTCTTAATGCGAGAAATAGCTTCGGAGACTACATCGGAGATTGCGGTAAATCCGATCTTGCCGGCGATAAATGCCTCAACCGCCGCCTCGTCTGCCGCGACGAGTGCCGCAGGTATGATACCGCCTGCCTTTATGCAGTCGTAAGCAAGCGCAAGCAGGGGGAAATTCTCGAAATCCGGCTTGAAGAATGTCAGCTTGCCAAGCGCAGTAAGATCAAGCCGCCCCATAAGACCGGGAACTCTCTCGGGGTAGGTCATGGCGTACTGCGCACAAAGGCGCATATCCGGCACGGAAAGCTGTGCCAAAACCGCATTATCAGTATATTCTACCATAGAATGTATTATACTCTCGCGATGAACCACAACCTCAACAGTGTCCGGTAAAACGTCAAAAAGATGAACCGCTTCGATAACTTCAAAGCCCTTGTTCATCAGAGTCGCAGAATCTATTGTAATTTTTGAGCCCATCTTCCAGGTGGGATGCGCAAGCGCGCGCTCAGGGGTTATTCCCTCCATCTCACGCCTGCTCATACCGAAAAACGGTCCGCCGGACGCGGTCAGAAGTATGCGGCTTATCTCTGCACCGCTCCGCCCGTTAAGGCACTGGAATATGGCGGAATGCTCGCTGTCAACGGGAATTATCTCGCCGCCGCACTCCTTTTTGGTGCGGTTTACGATCTCGCCTGCCATAACGATGCTCTCTTTGTTGGCAAGACCTATCCTCTTGCCGGCTTTAAGCGCCGCAAGAGTAGGTTCAAGTCCCGCACTGCCGCCTACCGAGTTGAATACCACATCTGCCGCAGGACACGCCGCCGCTTCAAGAAGTGCTGTATGACCGCCAAGAACGGTAATGCCGGTGTCAGCAAGCTTTATTTTAAGCTCCTTTGCCGCGTCCTCGTTTTCCATAACGCAGGTGCGCGGCTTAAGAAGCCGCGCCTGGGATTCCATTGTTTTCACGTCCCGTGATGCGGCAAGAACCTCGGTTTTAACCCCAAGATCGGCGGCGACCTCTACAGTCTGCTGTCCCACCGATCCCGTTGAGCCGAGAATTGCAATTGTTTTTTCTATCATAATATTTACCGTGTCTTTCGCTTTGCGAAAGCTTCCTTACTTGAGATTTGAGGATGGTTTTGCGAAGCAAAATCGTCGCTGGAAGCGGCGAGAAACTCAAATCAATTGCATGAAAAAGAATTTTTTACGCTTTACCTAAAAAGCGAGAATATTTCAGGATGCGAGCATATCATCATAAGGAACGGAGCTATGGCGAGGATGGAGTCAAACCGGTCCATTACGCCGCCGTGACCGGGAAACAGCTTGCCGTAATCCTTGATTCCGTACTGCCTCTTGATAAGCGAGGCTATAAGATCGCCGAAAATTGATATCACCGCCACAACAACGCCTGTTACTGCAAGTGGGATGTATTTCGGCTCTGCCACTCCTGCAAGACCTACGATAAGTCCAAGAAGTGCAAATGCAGCTCCGCCGAATATCACTCCGCCAACAGCACCCTCCACCGTCTTCTTGGGGCTGACATCGGGTATAAGCTTATGCTTGCCGAAGGCTCTGCCGCAGAAATATCCTGCCGCATCCGGCACCCACGCGCCGATGAACACAAGCATAAAGAGATACAGACCGAGGTCAGAGGTGCCGAGGTTTACGTCACGAAGAAGTATCATGGACGTAAAGCCTGCGGTTATATAGATAGTTGTAACGGCGCACAGTGCCATGTCGCCAAGAGCCTTAGTGCCCTTTGACACTACGGCAAGGCATAGAAGGTAGAACATATACACAAATGCCAGCGCGGCAAAAATAGCGAGAAAATAAGAGCTTCGCTCAAGTGCCAGCCTCGCATAGCGTGATGCAAATGTAACGATTCCGGCAAACAATACCGACGGCACAGATATTTCAAGTTTTTTTCGAAGCCCTATGCATGAAAGCATCTCAAATTCGCCCACAGCGGCAAAAAGTCCCACCGCAAAAGGCAAAACTACGGTATCTGAAAACAACAGTACGACCACCACTATCGGTATTCCGATAGCAGAGGTAAGAATACGCTGCTTCATATTAGTCACCACGTCTTTGCAAGGCAAAGACTTCCTTATTCCGATATTTTTGTCGGTTTCGCCTGTGAAACTTTCGGCGAAGCCGACAAAGACAAAATTTCGTGGCGTGAAAATGTATTTTCACGCTATCACCACGTCTTTGCAAGGCAAAGACTTCCTTATTCCGATATTTTTGTCGGTTTCACCTGTGAAATTGGCGGCGAAGCCGGCAAAGACAAAAATTCGTGGCGTGAAAATGTATTTTCACGCTTTATACAACTCCGCCAAAACGGCGTGTGCGTGAGTAATAAGCGTCCACGGCAGCATCAACATCGCTCTCGCCGAAATCCGGCCACAGCGTGTCGGTGAAATGGAACTCCGAATAGACGGACTGCCATGTAAGAAAGTTCGACAGTCTAAGCTCTCCTGCCGAGCGGACTATAAGGTCGGGGTCACGCTGACCTGCGGTATAAAGCTCGCTCTCGATAAGCTCCTCGGAAAATTCCGTGATTCCCTTAGAAGCAAGCCTGTTGACGGCATTCACGATCTCGGCTCTGCCGCCGTAGTTGACGGCAATATTAAGCTTATATCGGTTTTTCGCCGATTCACGCTCGATACGCTCCATCAGCTCCCGTGTGTCGGGGTCAAACGGGGCTTTATCCCCGAGAAATGTAACGTGCATATTACGCTCGGTCATTTCCTTTATGCCGCGCTTAAGATAAGAAGCAAACAGCGTCATTATCGCCTTTACTTCATGGGGCGGACGCTTCCAATTCTCTGTTGAAAAGGCGTAGATAGTAACGGTATCAATACCGCCGGCAAAGCAGTATTCCGCCACTCGCATAAAGGTCTTTGCGCCCTCGGTATGACCGGCTTCTCTGGGAAGTCCGCGTTTTTTTGCCCATCTTCCGTTGCCGTCCATTATGAACGCAATGTGGGAAAGGCGTTTCTTTTTGCTATTCTCGTCATGTACAAACATACTATCTCCTCATACGCACAAAAAGGGAGATGCCAATATTCGCACGGCATCTCCCCAAATCAGCGGACTCAGATCTCCATGAGCTCCTTAGTCTTGCGTGCGGTAACTTCGTCAATGACCTTGATATACTTATCGGTAAGATCCTGCACAGACTTATCGGAAGCCTTAAGCTCATCCTCGGTCATCTCGCCGTCCTTCTTCATTTTCTTTGCGGCGTCGTTAGCATCGCGTCGGATGTTTCTTACAGCAACCTTAGCGTCGTCGCCCATCTTTGCTACCTTCTTGGTAAGCTCTTTTCTTCTCTCCTCGGTAAGCTGCGGGAAAGTGATGCGCAGAGTCTTACCGTCGTTTGCGGGAGTAATGCCGAGATCGGAAGCGAGGATCGCTTTCTCCATGTTCTTAAGGGTAGTAGCGTCCCAAGGAGTGATAACGATGGTACGCGCGTCGGTTACTTTAACCTCTGCCATCTGATTGAGCTTGGTAGGTGCGCCGTAATAGTCCACCTCGATCTTATCAAGCAGTGCGGGATTTGCTCTGCCTGCTCTGATATCAGCGAGCTGGGACTCGTAGGAGGAGATGGATTTCTGCATTTTTTCTTCATATGCTTTGCAGTCAAGTTTCATGGTATTTATCCTTTCTTTATGTGTGGTTTAGTGTTTGGATATGGGGAACGTGTCGCTTTTTGAAAAAAGCTCCGCAAAAACTTTATACAGGGAACTTTTATAAAAGGCAAAGTGTGTGCGTAATCGTTAGAACGCACTACTCGCGCCGCCTGCATGGCCCCGCACCATTCCGGCGGCTTGGGGTGCGACAACCGTTTGAATTGATGACGGTTACGGCATCCCGTAGGGGCGATTTACGAATCGCCTGCCTCCACACGCCGCATATTGGGCGGCGCGACGGAAAGGGTGTACACCTGTAGGGGGCGACGTCCTCGACGCCCCGTCATGCACCATTCCGGCGGCTTGGGGTGCGGTAATCGGTTTTATAGGAATACGGCACATCCGTTGGGGTACATCACGCGTGAAAGCTCTCCCCTTGGGAGAGCTCCCGCGAAGCGGGTGAGAGGGCGTCACATCGCCCTATCCCTTAATCGTCAACGACGATTGTACCTTCAACCTCGCCCATGATGGCTCTATAGATGTTCTCCGGCTCTTTAAGCTCGAAAACAAAGGTCTTTATGTGATTCTCGTTTCCGAATGAAGCCGCGGTGGAGTCCATGGCTTTGAGGTCCTTTGCAAGGATCTCCTTGTAGGAAACCTCCTCGTATCTTGTAGCTTTGGGGTCTTTCTTGGGGTCGGCGGTATAGATGCCGTCGATATTCTTACCCATAAGTATAACATCCGCGCCAACCTCAGCCGCGCGTACAGCCGCCGCGGTATCGGTGGAGATAAACGGAATGCCAAGTCCGCCGCCAAGAATGACGACTCTGCCCTTTTCAAGGTGCGCCACTGCGCGGTTTCTGATGTAAGGCTCTGCGTACTGCTTCATTTCAACGGCAGTAAGAACTCTGGTGTCGATTCCGTTCTGCTCGAAGAAATCCTGAAGTCCGAGAGCGTTGATGGTGGTTGCAAGCATACCCATGTGATCCGCACGGGTTCTGTCCATGTTAGTTCCCTGACGTCCGCGCCATATATTCCCTGCGCCGACGATAATGCACACCTGACATCCGACCTCAACACAGCGTTTTACTACCTTTGCCACGCGGTCAAGCATATCGTAATCAAGTATGGGATGCTCGCCTTTTGCTGCAAGCTCGCGGCGTTTTTCTTCCGAGGGAGCAAGTGCCTCACCGGAAAGCTTCAAGAGAACTCGTTTGAATTTAGGCTCAGCCTTTTGACTCATAATGTTCCACCATCCTTAGTACAGTTTTGGGCACAAAAGCCCTTTATAATATTGTAACCTATTTTGCGCCGTTTGTAAAGAGGAAATGCAAAAATTCAGAGTAAATTTGCAATTTTTATCATCATCAGAGATATATTGACATGATACGGGTGCTCTGCGGTGCAAACAACGCAAAAAATCGCCCCGTTTACACAAAAATCCTGTCATAAAGCGGTTCTGTGATGTTCACAAGAAAGGTCTTATGACAGGATCTTATTAAATTTCGGGATTATTTGCCCTGAGTGAGCTTAGCAACCTCAGCCGCGAGGTCGTCCTCTCTCTTCTGGAGTCCTTCGCCCTTTTCGTACTTAACGAAGCTTGCGATCTTGATGCCCTTGTTAACAGATGCAACATACTTTGCGACGGACATAGAGTCATCCTTAACGTAAGCCTGCTCTGCGAGGCAGTTGGTCTCGTAGAACTTGCCGAGCTTACCCATTACGATGCCTTCCTTAACCTTGTCAGGCTTGCCAGCCATCTTAGGATCGTTAGCCATCTGGTTAAGAAGAACTTCCTTCTCCTCATCAAGTGCAGACTGAGGAACGTCTTCCTTGTTAGCGTAGGTTGCGTTCATAGCAGCTGCCTGAAGAGCTACGTTGTGAGCGCACTCAACGAATGCCGCATCATCGGATGCAACGCCGTCGAGATCGAACTTAACGATAACGCCGATGGAGCCGCCGCCGTGTACATAGGTGGAAACAGCGCCCTCAACGATAACGAAACGGCGGATGGTGAGCTTCTCACCGATAACGAAGATCTGCTCCTTAAGAGCCGCATCAACGGTATCATCCTTGCCGGAAAGCTTGCAAGCCATAAGAGCGTCAACGTCTGCAGGCTTGTTCTCGATAATGGTTTCAAGAAGCTGGTCAACGAATGCCTGGAACTTTTCGTTCTTAGCAACGAAGTCAGACTCGGAGTTAACCTCGATCATAGCTGCGAGGTCGCCCTTCTGCATGATCTTTACGATACCCTCAGCGGCGATTCTGTCAGCCTTCTTAGCGGCTACAGCAAGTCCGCGCTCACGCAGAACCTTAACAGCCTCGTCGATATTGCCATCAGCCTCAACAAGTGCCTTCTTGCACTCCATCATACCGCATCCGGTCTTAGCGCGGAGAGCGGCAACGTCTTTTGCGGAAATATTAGCCATTTTAAATTACTTCCTTTCTAAACATTTTTAAGTTTTGTGACGTTTTTCGCAGAAAACTTGCGTCAGCGACGCAAGAGTCACAAAATCTTGTCGTATGAAAAACGACCCGTTTTTCATACTGCTTCCTTTCGTTTTTGTTGTGCACTGAAATTATTCAGCGTCTGCCTCAGCCTCTGCCTCAGCCTCACCGTCGGTGAGCTGCTCGCCCTGTCTGCCCTCAAGAAGAGCATCAGCGATAACAGAGGAGATAAGCTTGATTGCGCGGATAGCGTCGTCGTTGCCGGGGATGATGTAGTCAGCATCATCGGGATCGCAGTTGGTATCAACGATAGCGATTACCGGAATACCGAGCTTCTTAGCCTCGAGAACAGCGATGTGCTCCTTGCGGGGGTCAACTATAAATACAGCGTCAGGAAGTCTTTCCATGGTCTTGATACCGCCGTAGTTGCGCTCAAGGTCGTTCATTTCCTTAAGAAGACCTGCAACTTCCTTCTTGGGAAGAAGATCGAAAGTGCCATCCTCCTGCATCTTTTCAAGAGCGATAAGACGGTTGATGGAACGCTTGATGGTCTTGAAGTTGGTAAGCATACCGCCGGGCCATCTCTCGTTTACATAGTACATACCT
>CAJGCT010000020.1 GCA_904501985.1 uncultured Clostridia bacterium | reverse complement strand
TTACCCTTAGACTTTGACATCTTGTCGCCGTCCGGACCGAGAATAAGTCCCTGAGCTGTACGCTTTGCGTAAGGCTCCTCAGTGGGAACAACGCCCAGATCGTAGAGGAACTTATGCCAGAAGCGGGAGTATATCATATGTCTGGTAACGTGCTCCATACCGCCGTTGTACCAATCTACAGGCATCCAATAGTCAAGTGCCTCTTTTGATGCAAACTCCTTGTCGTTGTGCGGATCGCAGTAACGCAGGAAGTACCAGGATGAACCTGCCCACTGAGGCATGGTGTCGGTTTCTCTCTTTGCCGCGCCGCCGCACTTGGGGCAGGTGCAGTTTACGAAAGACTCAATCTTTGCAAGAGGAGATTCGCCGCCCTCACCGGGAGCAAAGTTCTCCACATTCGGAAGTCTAAGCGGAAGCTCCTCGTAAGGAACGCCCACCATTCCGCAGTGCGGACAGTGGATTATCGGAATAGGCTCGCCCCAATAACGCTGGCGGTTGAACGCCCAGTCCTTCATCTTATACTGGATACCCTTCTCGCCAACGCCCTTGTCGCCGAGATATTTAAGCATTGTATCAATTGCTTCCTTCTTTGTCGCAATGCCGTTAAGGAAGTCGGAGTTTACCATCTCTCCGTCGCCGGTATAGGCTTCCTTTTCGATATCTCCGCCCTTTATAACCTCTATTATGTCAATGCCGAACTTCTTTGCGAAATCGTAGTCGCGCTCGTCGTGAGCCGGAACCGCCATGATAGCACCTGTGCCGTAGCCCATCATTACATAGTCGGAAATGTATACGGGGATTTCCTTGCCGTTAGCAGGATTTATAGCTGTAAGACCCTCAATACGCACACCGGTTTTATCCTTAACAAGCTGGGTACGCTCAAATTCGGTCTTTTTGGCGCATTCTTCCTTGTAGGCGTCAAGTGCCGCTATGTTGGTGATGCGATCGCGGTATTTTTCAATGATAGGATGCTCGGGAGCTATTACCATAAATGTAACACCGAACATGGTATCGCATCTTGTGGTGTAGATGCGGAGAACATCGTCAGTGCCGGCAATTTTGAAGTTTGCGAAAGCACCCTCGGAGCGTCCTATCCAATTCTCCTGCTGAAGCTTAACGTTGGGGAGGTAATCCACCTTGTCAAGACCCTGAAGAAGCTTGTCTGCATACTCGGTAATACGGAGATACCAAACGTCCTTGGACTTCTGGATAACGTCACTGTGACAAATATCGCACTTACCACCCTGGGAGTCCTCATTGGAGAGAACGCACTTGCAGTGAGGGCAGTAGTTAACAAGAGTAGTTGCGCGGAAAACAAGTCCGGCATCGAACATCTTTCTGAATATCCACTGAGTCCACTTGTAATAGTCCTCCTCAGTAGTATCAATAACGCGGCTCCAATCGAAGGAGAAGCCTACGCGCTTAAGCTGAGAGGTGAACTTTTCGATATTCATGTCCGTAACCTTACGGGGATGAATACCGGTTTTTATAGCATAGTTTTCGGTAGGCAGACCGTATGCGTCAAATCCCATGGGGAAGAGCACATTGTAGCCCTGCATACGTCTCTTTCTGGAAACAACCTCAAGACCGGAATAAGCCTTGATGTGACCCACGTGCATACCTGCACCGCTGGGATAAGGGAATTCAACAAGTCCGTAGAACTTAGGCTTTGAGCGGTCCTCGGTTGCTTTAAACACGCCCTCGGTATCCCATCTGTCCTGCCATTTCTTTTCAACAGCACTAAAATCGTATTTCATAATATATCCTCTTTATATAAATTATTTTTACTGTACCAAAATATCGGAAATATCCACAGGCTCGGCTTCGCTCCAAAGCTTTTCAAGCTTGTAGAAATCGCGGCTGTCGCGGTTCATGATGTGCACCATCACACAGCCAAAGTCAATAACGATCCATTCGCCCTCGGAATAGCCGTCCATACGGTGGGGCGTCACGCCGCAAAGTCCAAGCTTATATTCAGCCTCACCTGCAAGTGCTTTTATATTTGTATTGGACGTACCGCCGCATATAACAAAATACTCGGCAATAATAGTCTGGTCAGCCACACGGAGGAGCTTTATGTCTCTTCCTTTCTTCATGTCAAGCACATGAACAAGAGTCTTTGCTATTTCAAGCGGCTCCGCATTTGCAAGCTCCGGATGGTTTTCGGGGGTTATCATATCCAAATTGTTTTCCATATATTTTTTCCTTTCGTCCTGTAATTATGGGCACTTAATATGTTGGGATGTTCAAGCCGTCCTCGTCGATCTTGTCTGCGGTTTCCACAACAGCTCCGGTGGATTCGGCATAATATATCTTGGAAAATGCCATAGAGTCTTCGTCTGTAAAGGCGCAGAACGGGTCGAACATATCATCGGTAACGGGAAGATTGTATACGTTGAAGTAATTGTTTATCACATCGAGCGTGTCTGCACGGTTCATGATGTAATACCATGCGCCGGAGGAAGCGCGGCAGTCAGTGCCTGGCAGTGTCATCATTGACACATTTCCCATATCAACGCCCAGCAGCTCTTTTGCGTAGATTATAACATCCGCAAGCGGCACATCGGTCGTAACATACTTTATCACCTGCTCCGCAAGCTGAGGCACTGTTGTAAGGGTAAGATTTGTCTTAAGCTGTTTAAACAGCGCGGTTAAGAATATCTTCTGCGCATTTACTCTGCCGATATCGCCCTGAATAAATCCTGACCTGTAGCGGACAAACATCTCGGCTTCCTTTCCGTCAAGACGCTTTGGTCCTTTCGAGAGATGGATGTAAAGATCCTGATCCGGATCGTCATAATGCATCTCATAGGGCACATCCATGTAGACTCCGCCGATTACATCTATAATATTCCGGAAGCCCTCAAGATTTACAATGGCATAACCGTCAATCTGTATGCAAAGGCTTCTCTCAAGTGCCTCAACCGTACCCTGCATACCTGCCCTCAGAAGCTCTGACTGAGACAGGGATTTATCCTCATAGTACGCCGCATTGCGCTTGATTTTCATCATGGTATTGAGTCTGCCGTGCATACCGTCCATCTCGGTGTAGGTATCGCGAGGTATCTGCAAAACGCTGAGACTTCCCTCTCGCATATTGAAATTAACTATCATCATGACATCGGTGTTCCATGCGTCCTTGTCGCGCCCCATCACGAGGAAGTTAACTATTTCGGTATCACGAACATAAACATTCTCTGCCGGCGGCGAGTCCGATGTATCGTCAGAATTTGTACCGGTGCCTGTCATATCAGCGTGATCCACGGTGTCAACGACAAACGGCGGAACATCCGTATCAACCGACGGACGGTAAATCTCAAGAAATGCCGCAACTCCGGCAATAGTCAGAAAGATCGCCACCGTCAGCACTATGAGTGCAATCTTCCATGCCGGAAGACGGTGCTTTTTCGGACGTCTTTTATTCATTTGCGGATTCATTTCTTCACCTCGCCATGAAGTACAAAATAGTTTCTCGCCTTTACCGTATCGGCGTGTATGGGCTTCTTTTCAGAAACAAGCTCGTTTATGGTCATGTCAAACGACAGAATTATTGTATCGCGAAGAAGCTTAAGCTTGTCATCAAGGTCTTTTGCCGCCGCAAGACCGTCATAGAAAAACTGCCGAAGCTCAACACATGACGGGAATGTGCGTGTATCCTCAATATAGTCGGCAAGAAACAGCAAGATCTCGCAAGTCGTCATCTTCTCACGACCGGTAGTATGCCATCTTATGGGAGATAAAATCTCCTCTATGGCATATTCGGAAAAATCACGGTGTATCAGCACCTCGGCGGTCCTTGCGTGGAATATTTTCGGTGTAAATGTCTCATCCTCGGTATATTTTATGCCAAACTCCTCGCAAAGCTGAAGCTGTCTTAAAAACGGCATCTCCTTTGTTATGTCGTGGAGCAGTGCGGCGACCCTGAGGGAAAATTCGTCCTCGGGAGCATATATGCCCGAAAGAGAGGCGATCTCACGTTCAACCGCCAATGTATGAGACAAGCGTTTTTCGCTCATGTACGAGCGTATACGGATGCGAAGCTCAGTAAGAGCTTGCTCCTGTGTTTTAGTTATCATAATTTATCTGTACAGTCCGTTTTCTGTAATATATTTTGTAACAGCCGCCGGGATGAATCCATCGGTGTCTGCTGTATTTCGAAGCTCCTCTCGAAGCTCAGTTGACGAAATAACGATGGGTGGCTCAGCGATAATATGAATACGCGCCCCGAATCTGCTTATATACTCCGCCTTTTTTGCCTCTACTCGCGGAATATTGTCCCTGTCCGTCTCGCGCCGCATCAAAACAATGTCTGCAAGGGAGAAAATATCCTCGGCGCGATACCATTTGTCAAGTGTAAGAAACATATCCGTTCCCACAAGCAAATAAAGCTCCCTCTGCGGTGCGGCGAAATGCTCAAGGGTGTATACGGTATAGCTTTTTCTGCCGCTTGCGGCTTCAAAGTCCGACACCGCGAGTCTACCGCTTTTATACGCCGCAGAATCACAAAATGCCAGCTTTGCCATAGCGATCCGATGCTCCACGGATGCCCCCTCAATGGCAGGCTTGTGCGGAGGCAGTGCAGTGGGGACTACAAGCAGGCGGTCAAGCTTCATTTCAGAAAGAAAAGCGTAAGCCGCCCTGACGTGCCCCGAATGAATAGGGGAAAAAGCTCCGCCGTAGATTCCAAGCCGTTCCTTTGCGGTGCTCATGTTATCTTACAAGAGATAAGTCAATTTTTTTGTGGTCCACTGACTCACGGTACAAAACGAATCTTGTTCCGATCACCTGAACCACATCTGCGCCTACCGCCTCGGCGATCTCATTTGCCGCCTCTTTGGCATTGTAATCGCAGTTTTCAA
Source organism: uncultured Clostridia bacterium (assembly GCA_904501985.1). GTDB lineage: Bacteria > Bacillota > Clostridia > Oscillospirales > CAG-272 > Flemingiibacterium. The sequence goes on along the minus strand of CAJGCT010000020.1, from coordinate 24,508 downwards.
GCACTCTGAGCTTTATAAGCTCACGCGCTTCAAGGGCATTTGATATCTGCTCGCACATATTGTCCGAAATACCGCCCTTGCCAACCTGAAATATAGTATCATAAGACTGCGCCATACCGCGAAGATAGGCGCGCTGTTTACTTGTCAGCATTTGTGTTCTCCGTTGTGTTTAAATACTCTTTGAATTTTTCAATAAATTTACGCATTGCCTTGCCGCGGTGGCTGACCGCGTTCTTCTCATCGGCAGAAAGTGCGGCAAACGTCTTTTTAAGGGGAGCGTAGTAGAATAGGGGATCGTATCCGAATCCGCCCTCACCGTCCGGTGCGCGAAGAATCGTGCCCTCACATACTCCCTCAACCTGAAAATCAGTGCCGTCGGGGAACGCACAGGTAACTACAGTGCGAAACTGTGCGCCGCGCTTTTCATCCGGCACATTTTCAAGCTCCGAGAGCAGTTTTTGGTTGTTTTTTCCGTCCGTTGCGCCCTCTCCCGAATATCTTGCGGAATAAACGCCCGGTGCGCCGTCAAGGGCATCCACCGTAAGTCCGGAATCGTCTGCAATGCCTATATAGCCAAGCTTTGCCGGTACGGATGCCTTTATAAGCGAGTTTTCGGCAAATGTATCGCCATCCTCAACGATTTCATCGAAAAATCCGATGTCATCAAGGGACAGAACCTGCACTTTAGACGAAAGATCGCCAAGTAAAGTTTCAAGCTCTCTTATTTTTTTCTTATTTCTCGATGCCAGAACAAGCTTTATCATACTTATATCTCCGTCACGCCTCAAACAGCGCATCAACAAAATCCTTAGCCTCAAATTCCTGCATATCGTCGGTCTTTTCACCTACACCAATGAATTTCACGGGAATATCAAGCTCCTCTTTGATGGAGAATACGATTCCGCCCTTTGCAGTACCGTCAAGCTTTGTTAAAACAAGGCCTGTAATATCAGCCGCATTCTTAAATTCCTTAGCCTGATTAACAGCATTCTGTCCGGTTGTTGCATCAAGCACCAACAGTGTCTCACGGGATGCCCCGGGAAGCTCGCGCTCAATAACGCGGTTTATCTTGGCAAGCTCGTCCATAAGATTTTTCTTATTGTGAAGTCTGCCTGCGGTATCAACGATAAGCACATCGGCACAACGTTTCTTTGCCGCAGAAACGGCATCGAATACCACCGCGGCAGGGTCTGAGCCTTCCGTATGCTTGATAAGCTCAACACCAACGCGGTCCGCCCACACCTGGAGCTGGTCTATAGCCGCGGCACGGAATGTATCGGCAGCCGCAAGCACCACATTTTTACCCTGCGATTTCAAGCGGTTTGCTATTTTGGCAATAGATGTAGTCTTGCCAACGCCGTTAACGCCGATAACAAGTATAACGCTTGGCGTGGTGTCAAGCTTCAGCGGCTCGCCGTCGCCTATCATACCCACAAGTATTTCCTGGAGTGCCACACGGCACTCCTCAGGCTCGGTTATGCGGTCGTCCTTTATGCGCTCGCGGAGACGCTCGATGATAAGCTCTGTGGAATTAACACCCACGTCCGCCATAATAAGCAACTCCTCAAGCTCCTCAAGCATATCCTCCTCCACCTTGATAAAGCTGCGAAAAAGATTGTCCACCTGCTTGAATATAGCGTTTTTTGTTTTGGATAAACCCTCTTTAAGTCGGTCAAAAAATCCCATTTATTTTGTTTCTCCCAAATTTTCCTCTGCCTGCTTGATATCAAGGGGCAGAACAGTTGAAATACCGCGCTCCTGCATGGTAACGCCGTATATACGGTCAGCTATTTCCATAGTGCCGCGGCGGTGCGTAATAACAATAAACTGACCTCTTGCGGCATAACGGCTGAGATAATCCGCAAAGCGGAATACGTTTGCATCATCCAGTGCCGCCTCCACCTCGTCAAAGATACAGAAAGGTGTGGGGTTAACTCTGAGGATAGCAAATATCAGCGCAATGGCAACGAATGCCTGCTCACCGCCGGAGAGAAGCGTCATGCTCTTTATAACCTTTCCGGGAGGTGCAACACGTATCTCAATGCCGCTGGCAAGTACATTTTCCGGGTCGGTAAGGGAAAGCTCCGCAGTACCGCCGCCGAAAAGCTCGCTGAACACTATCTTGAAGTTGCGGTCAATCTCGTAGAATGCGGATGTAAAGGTCTCGCGCATTTCCGTTTCAAGCTTGACGATGATTTCAAGAAGATTGTCCCTTGATTTTTCAAGGTCCGCTATCTGCTCCGACATAAAGTCAAAGCGGCTCTTGACCTCGGCATATTCCTCTATGGCATTTACATTTACACTGCCAAGATTCTTAAGCTTTGCCCTGTATTCGGTAAGCTCGGTATGCAGTTCCTTGTAATTCTCCTCGGTGACTGTGGGATATCCGCATTCCTTGGCAGTTGAATAAGTAAGCTCGTAATCGTCCCAAAGCCGTTCCGTCAGCTTGTCACGCTCGTCGGACAGATTCTTCTGACGGTTCTCCGCAAGGGTGTGGTCGCGGAAGCAAAGCTCGCGCTTGCTTGTTTTCTCGCGTATCTGAGCGCGGAGCTGATTAAGCTTCTGCTCATACTCAAGATTTTTCGCCGATACCGCACTGCGTTCACGCTCAAGATTCTCAACGGATGCAAGCAGCTCGTCGAGAGTTTTGCGCATAGTGGTAAGCTCTGCCGCCGCTGTAACATTTTCCTCTGCAAGGGCGGCACTGAGACGGTCATTTTCCTCCGTCTCGGATGCGTTTTCGTTAAGTCTTGTGCTTGTCTGTTCAAGCTCCAATTCCGCAAGCTCCACATCCTTTGCCGCTTCTGCACGGCGAACAAGAAGCTCACTGCGAAGCCGTTCGCACTCGTCAATAGTCTCTTCAAGCTCACCAAGCTTTGAGATGCCTGTCTCTCTGTTTGCCGAAAGTGCTTCGGCTCTTGCCGCGATTTCGTCAGCCTCCGCTTTAAGCCTTACAATGCCGTCGGCACGCACAGCCGCATCGGTCTTTACAGCTTCAAGGTCGCGCTCAAGAGACGCGCGCATATTCTTCTCGCCGCCAAGCTGGCTTCTGATGACTTCAAGCTGAGTATTCTCAGCTCCCATAAGCGACTGAAGCATGGCAATCTGGGAAGATATTCCCGATGCTTCCTTGGTCTTTTCGTTAATGGCATTATCGCACTTAACCTGCTGACGCTTCAGCTCCTCCAATTTCTCGGAAAGAGCATCGGAATCGCGCTTTAACTTTTCGGTTTCGGTACGACGGGTCAGCATACCGGAATCGCGCTTTGCCGAGCCGCCCGTGAAAGAACCGCCTGCGTTTATGACCTGACCGTCAAGGGTGACAACGCGCACCTTGTAGCCCGTAGCCTTCGCCATCGCCGCGCCGTTGTCGATATTATCGAATATAAGGGTGGCTCCAAGCAGATTTCGTATGACTCCACCGAACTTTTCATCAAATTCTATGACCTTGTCGGCAGTGCCGAGGTAACCCTCGTACTTTTCACATTCGGACTCCGGAATCTGACTGTAGCGCGGCTTCATGGAGCTTATTGGGTAAAATGTAGCTCTGCCGGCGTTCTTGTTTTTAAGGTGACGAATAGCCGCCTTTGCGGTGTTTTCGTCATCAACGATGATGTTCTGAATATTTGCGCCAAGCGCAGTTTCTATAGCAAGAGTATACCGCGCACTCACGTTTATAAGGCGCGACACCGGTCCGTGTATCCTGCCGCCAACAGCATTCACATCGGACACTCGGTTTGTTCCTTCTATATGCCCTGCGTCATACTCGCTCATAACAAAGCGGACGCTCTGGGCATAACCCTCAAACAGCTCCTCCATACGGCGTATAGCATCAATGCGGTGCTTTTTAGCCGTGTATTCAAGGTATACTTCGTTTGATTTATCAATAAGCTCCTGCTTTTCGCGCTTAAGCTTTTCAACCTCGGAGTTTGCCTCGCCAATTTTTGAGTTAAGCTCATCGCATTTTTTGCGGTAATCCGCTATAACGCGGTCAGCCTTGTCGGCACGCGCTTCAAGCATAGCCGAGCTTTCGGAATATTTCTTTATCTCGTCGGCAAGGGATGCCGCCTTGTCACTGTCGGTTTTTTCGGTAGTGTCAAGCACGGAAAGGCGGATGCGGAGATCAACAAGGCGCTCCTCGCCGCTCTTTATCTCGGCAAGCTCAGCTTCAAGCTGTGCACGCAGAGTATCGCGTTTGGTTTTTGCGTCTTCGTTTTTCGCATCAAGGGCTTCAAGCTCGCCTGAAATCGCTTCGGCACTGTCCTTTGCTGCTTTCAAAGCTGCTTCTTTCTCCGAAAGAACTGCTTCAAGCTGTGCGCGGCGCTCCGCAAATCTCGCCTTTGCATCGGATTTTTCCGAAATCTGATCCGCCCTGTGCGCCATATCGTTTTCCGTAAGCTTTATTTTACTGTCAAGCTCATGGGATTCATTTCTCGCCTGCTCTATACCCGACTGAAGCTGTTCCTGCTTATATTTTGATTCCTGGGAAGCTTCAAAAACGCGCTCGTTCTGATTTTCAAGGGATTCAAGTGCCTCGGTAACTATATCAAGCTCATTTTTGGCAAGCTTCAGCTTATCATCTGCTTCTTTAAGATCAAAAGACAGCTTGTCCATATCGTATATCCAAAGAGCAACATCGTCACGCTTCTTCACCTCGAAATATTCAAGATATTTGCGTGCACGCTCGGATTCACGCTCAAGGGGACCCACGCGACCTTCAAGCTCGGACATAATATCGCGAAGCCTTGTAAGATTGTCCTCAACGCTTGACAGCTTGCCCTCCGCTTCTTCCTTTTTGTAGCGGTATTTGGATATGCCTGCCGCTTCTTCGAAAATGGAACGGCGTTCCTCGCTCTTTCGGGAGATTATTTCGGCAATACGTCCCTGTCCGATGATGGAATAGCCCTCACGTCCAACGCCCGTATTCATGAAAAGCTCATGAATGTCGCGAAGTCTTACAGGCTTTCTGTTTATAAAATACTCGCTCTCGCCCTTGCGATAATAACGGCGTGTTACGGACACCTCATCGTAAGGGGTATCCATCTGGCGGTCGGAATTATCGAATGTTACCGAAACCTCGGCAAAATTCATCTGTTTTCTGTCATCAGTTCCGCCAAATATTACGTCCTCCATCTTTGTACCGCGAATCTGCCTTGAGGACACCTCGCCAAGCACCCAGCGCATAGCATCGGAAATGTTGGATTTGCCGCTTCCGTTCGGTCCGACGACAACAGTTGCGCCCCGATCAAAATTAAGCACGGTGCGATCGGGAAAGGACTTGAAACCGAACAGCTCAAGTGATTTTAAATACATATTTGGTTTTCTCCTTTCCCTTATATTTTCATTAAATCTCTATTAGGATATTATACCACAAAAGTGACGGATTTTCAATGATTTTTACACTTTTTACATTGTATTCATTTTGGAGTCGCAGCTTGTTGCTCCGCTTCTGTCCCGACACCTTTGATACCTCGCCGGATGGGACATACAGGGTTATATCCTTGCCCGATATCCGCTCCGTAAGACCATGGTCATCTATATACTCACGTATTTTTTTATAATACAGCTCCGAGTACACCATCTCACCCATTGCGCTGTGATAAGCACCGCCGGCGATAGTCCCCGGCTCAAAAAGATTGTCCGCCGCGCAAAGTCCAAGGCGTATTACGGGTATATTGGCATCCGCAAACACCGATAAAACCTCAGCCGAGCGATTAACGGCATCGGAAAGCTCCAAGGGTATGTATTCCCCACGGTTCATCATATCGCACAGCTCTGTTTCACAGAAAACCACCGTTGGATATATGCGAGCCGCATCGCATCCGAGAGATACTATCTCCCTCGCCGTCAGAAGCTCGTCGGACAGGGTTGAGTTCGGTAAACCCACCATCATCTGCCCCACTAAATTAAAGCCGCGTTCCTTTATCATGTGGCAGGCGTTTTTGGCACACTCCGCGGTGTGTCCGCGCTTTGATGCTGAAAGCACGCAGTCGCTCATACTTTGAAGTCCAAGCTCAATATCCGTAACGCCGTGTGCCGAAAGGATGTCAAGTATTTCGCCGTCTATATAGTCCGGCCTTGTTGACAGTCGGATGGACGATGCTTTTTTCGCGTCCACATATCCCTTGGCAAGCCCCAGAAGATACAGCATATCACCACGGTCGATTCCCGTAAAGCTTCCGCCGAAAAATGCAATCTCCACCTCACAGTTATCATAATCAACCGTGGAGATGGCAGTTTCAAGCTCATAATGCACCGTGCGAATGTCAAAATCCTTTTTTCCGGATATGCGCCGCTGATTGCAGAAAACGCAGTCGTTGGGACATCCCATATGTGGAATGAAAATTGGTATATTTATATGTCTCATCTGTCTCCGAACAGCACAAGGGCTTCTTTTGCCGCAAGCTGTTCTGCCTCTCGCTTGCTCTTGCCCTTGCCGTGACCGATAACATTGCTGTTAAGCCGCGCCTCAACGGTAAAGGTCTTGGCGTGGTCAGGACCGCTTTCGCTTATGAGAACGTATTCAAGTATTTCGCCGCGCTCCTGCTGAACTATCTGCTGGAGAAGGGTTTTGTAGTCCTTGTTTTTGCCGTTCTCCACAAACTGCTTTATCTCTGGTATTACCCTTGGCAGAAGAAATGCTTCAACCGCATCACGTGAGCCTGAATCAAGATACATTGATGCGAGAAGTGCCTCAAATGCATCCGCAAGTATAGAGATTCTCTCACGCCCGTGACCCATTTCCTCGCCGTGACCGAGACGCATATAATTTCCAAGTCCAAGGTCAAGCGCAAGCTTGCCAAGCGTTTTTTCACATACCGCACTGGCACGTATTTTAGTAAGATCTCCCTCAGGAGTATCCGGATAATGTTTGAAAAGATAGTCGCTGACTATTATGGACAGCACCGAGTCACCGAGAAATTCAAGCCGCTCATTGTACTGCACCGTTTCCCCTCTCGGCTTGCACTCATTGGCATATGAAGAATGGGTAAGCGCAGTCAAAAGGAGCTGTATATCTTTATATTTGTATCCGATCCTGTTTTCAAGTCCCTCCGGGGAGAGTGGAAGCTTTTCCATCAGAAATCTCCTGTTTTTTTATTTCGTATCACATTTTTCAAGCTGTCAGTAAATCCTCAACTGTCAGCTTCATCATTTGCGCCGTCCTCCGCTAAAACGCCTTTGATATATTCTATGGCGCGCATTCCCATAGCCTCGCCGCGCGCTTTTTTTCCGCCCTTAACCTTTTTGTCAAGTGCCCTCACAAGTCCGAAGTTTGCGTTCATAGGCTGGAAATTTTCAACGCTTGAATCACCCACGTAGCAGGCAAGAGAGCCTATAACACTCTCGTTTGTAAAGGTCATGGGCGAAAGACCGAGAGCATACCTTGCCGCATTGAGTCCTGCCACAAGTCCTGAGGATGCGCTTTCAACGTATCCCTCAACGCCCGTCATCTGTCCGGCGAAGAAAATCCCAGGGCGGCTTCTTAACATATACGTTTGGTCAAGAAGCTTCGGCGAATTCATAAAGGTATTACGGTGCATTACGCCGTATCGTAGGAATTCCGCATTTTCAAGTCCCGGAATCATGCCGAACACACGCTTTTGCTCCGGGAATTTAAGGTGAGTCTGGAATCCCACGATATTGTACATACTTTTAGCGGAATTTTCCTGTCTTAACTGAACTATGGCATAGGCTTCCTTGCCTGTGTCCGGAACAGTTATGCCAACAGGCTTCATAGGACCGAAAAGCAGTGTGTCGTGTCCGCGTTTTGCCATAACCTCAACAGGCATACAGCCTTCAAACACCTTAAGCTGACCCTGGCGGTCAAAATCCTTAAGCTCCGCCTCCTCGGCAGTGATAAGTGCCTCGTAGAAGCGGTCATACTCCTCTTTTGTAAAGGGGCAGTTGATATATGAGGCCTCGCCTTTGCCGTAGCGCGAGGCGTAGAACGCCTTTGTCATGTCGATCGATTCAAAGCTTACAATAGGTGCGGCGGCATCGAAAAAGCTGAGATAATCCTCGCCGATAAGCTCGCCTATAGACTTCGAGAGGGTTTCCGAGGTAAGCGGTCCTGATGCAATGACTGTGATACCGTCTGGAATCTCTGTGACCTCGCCCTCGATAATCTCAACAAGGGGATGCTCCCGAAGCTTTTCTGTGATATACTTCGAAAAAAGCTCACGGTCCACAGCAAGAGCACTGCCTGCCGGTACCTCAGATGCATACGCCGCTTCGATTATCAAAGAGTCAAGCAGCTTCATTTCTTCTTTGAGCACACCAACTGCATTGGATATCATATTTGAGCGCAGTGAGTTTGAGCATACAAGCTCAGCAAATCCTGCCGAATGGTGAGCCGGTGAATATTTGTGGGGTTTCATCTCGTAGAGCCGCACATTAACTCCAAGCTTTACCGCCTGCCACGCCGCTTCACAGCCGGCAAGACCTGCACCTACAATATTTATTACGGGATTACTGTTCTGCATTGTCATCGCCCACTTCAACTTCTCTCTTATAGCCGCATCCGTCATGCTTGCAGATAAGGTATTCTTTGCCCTTTTTGCGGTAAAGCATATCGCCGCAGTTTGGGCATTTCTCCTCTGTGGGCATATCCCACGAGGAAAAATCGCATTCGGGATAACGCTCACAGCTGTAGAATACGGAGCGGTTCTTGCCCTTCTTTACTACAACCTTAGCTCCGCACTTAGGGCAAGCCACACCGATCTCCTTGGTGATCTGTCTTGTGGTCTTGCACTCCGGATAACGTGAGCAGGCATAGAAGCTTCCGAATCTGCCTGCGCGAAGCACCATAGGACTTCCGCACTTGTCGCAGACCATATCCGGTGCTGCCTCGGTCTTTTCTTCCGTAACAGCTCCGTCCTTTGTCAGGGGCTTTGTATTTTTGCATTCGGGATAGTTGGGGCAAGCCGCAAACTTTCCGTATCTGCCGTTTTTAACTATCATTTTTGCGCCGCACTTGTCACAGATTATATCCGTTTCCTCAACAGGCGGTGCATACGCCGACTTATCTACAGTATTCTCGGCAACCTCAAGGCTCTTTGCAAAATCATCGTAAAAGCCGTGGAGCACTCCGCTCACGGTGCTGTCGCCGTTTGCGATGTCGTCAAGCTCGGTCTCCATGTTTGCCGTGAACTCATAGTCCACAATATTCGGGAATCTGTCAACCATCAGCTTTGTGGTAAGCTCGCCAAGCTCTGTTGGCTTAAGGGATTTGCCGTCGCGCACCACATATCCTCTGGTGATGATGGTGGTGATGATGGTAGCGAAGGTGCTGGGGCGTCCGATTCCGCGCTCCTCAAGGAATTTTACAAGGGATGCCTCGTTGTAGCGTGGGGGCGGCTCTGTAAAATGCTGAGCCGGATGTGTGGCATCATGACGCAGTTTATCGCCCTCATCTATCTTCGGAAGTCTTATGCTCTTTTCGGGAGTATCGGTATCAGCCGCGCTCTGCGCAACATAATCCTCAGACTCCTCATAAAGAGTCATGTAACCCTGGAATTTCACCGTATATCCGCTTGAACGGAAGATATATCCGCCGGCTTCAATATCGGCTGTTACCGTATCAAGCTCCGCCGATGCCATCTGGCTTGCCATAAAGCGATCCCAGATAAGCTTGTAGAGACGGTACTGATCGGTAGTAAGCATTTTCTTTATTTTGTCCGGCTCAAACGCAAGGTTTGATGGGCGGATGGCTTCATGGGCATCCTGTGCGCCGGCCTTGGTTTTGTAAATACGGCGCTCTTTAGGGTAAAACTCATTTCCGTACTTGTCAACTATATAGTCGCGAGCCGCCTCTGCCGCCTCATCGGCAATACGCAGTGAATCGGTACGCATATAGGTGATAAGACCCTGTGTGCCGCCGGCAGTGCTTCCGAGATTGATACCCTCATAAAGCTCCTGAGCTACACGCATTATACGCTGCGATTGGAAGCCGAGTCTGCGCGATGCCTCCTGCTGGAGAGTTGATGTTGTAAACGGAGGTGCGGGATTTTTCATGCGGATCGCCTTTTTTACGGACTTTACGGTAAATTCCTTACCGTCCACCGCATTAACGACCCTCATTGCATCAGCCTCGGAATGAAGCTCCAGCTTGCCGCCCTCGTTTCCGTGGAATTTCGCCTTTATCTTACCTCGGCTCTTGTTTTCAAGCATTACATTAATGCTCCAATATTCCTCCGGATTAAAGGCGCGGATCTCCTCCTCGCGCTCAACGATTATACGCGTTGCAACAGACTGAACACGTCCCGCGGACAGACCGCTTTTGATGGTTTTCCAGAGGAAGGGACTAAGCTTGTAGCCAACGATTCTGTCAAGTATGCGGCGGGCCTGCTGTGAATTCACAAGTCCCATATCTATGCCTCGGGGACTCTTCATGCCTGCCTTTACGGCTTTCTTTGTAATTTCGTTAAATGTAACACGCTTGATCTTTTCCGCCGGAATCGCAAGCGCCTCGGAAAGATGCCACGCTATAGCCTCACCCTCACGGTCAGGGTCCGTTGCGAGGAATACTTTGTCGGCATTCTTCGCCTCTTTTTTAAGGGACTTAATAAGGTCTCCCTTGCCGCGGATGTTAATATATTTTGCATTGAAATCGTTGTCCACATCTATACCGAGGGTACTTTTGGGCAGATCGCGGATATGTCCCGTACAGCCCACGACTTTATAGCCTGAGCCAAGGTATCCCTTCACCGTACCCGCCTTTGTGGGCGACTCCATGATCACAAGGTTGTTTGCCATATTGAGATATTTCTCCTTCTCTTGGGTTAATTTATATTTTTCTGCGGTAGAAACCGCCGGGCAATGCTTCGATAGCGGAATACAGCTCAAGAACGGTAAGGGACGCCAATACGTCACCGATCTCAAGTCCGTTAACTAAAAGCTTATCTGAGGTCACTGCTTCATCACCGGGGAATGCCGCAAGCACTTTTTTCTGCGTATCGGACAGCTTTTCAAGTATCCATTCACGCTCCGACGGCACAGTGCTCTGTGAGGTCTCTTTTGACTGTACCCGACGGCGCGATTCGTTCTTTTTCTTTGCTCCTGCAAACCGCTCTGCCAAAGATGCCGGAATAACATCGTACTCACCGTCATCCGGTATTCCCGAAAGCCCACGGTAATCTTCGGGCGCCGGCACGTCGGGAAGTGTAGCATTTTCCGATTTTTGTTTTACCGCCGGAACATTGAGACCGCCCATCTTATCCTGCTGTGCGGTGGAAATCGGCACATTTTCGGAATGCTGCGGGATACTGTAATTGTACTCATACCGCAGATACTTATCGTTTTTTGTTATCCGGTCAAGCTTTTTAAGATCAAAACGGTCTGCGAAATCCTCTATAATGTCCTCGGCACAGGTTACGAGCCTTGCGCCGTCTCTTATCATTCTGAGAGGACCTACACTGTTTGGAGCACCTATATTTCCGGGCACAGCATAGACCACGCGCCCCTGATCTGCGGCATGGCGTGCGGTAATAAGCGCACCGCTCTTGGCATCACCCTCCACAACTATCACCGCATCGGCAAGTCCGCTTATAATGCGGTTTCTTATTGGGAAATTTCGTCCGTAGGGCGGCGTGTTGGGTTCAAATTCACTTACGACCATTCCGTGCGTGCCAATATAGTCAAGCAGATTCTTATTCTGAGGGGGATACGGAACATTTACACCAGACCCAAGCACAGCCACGGTAGGTTCTTCGAGGAATACCGCCGTACTGTTGGCAGCAGAGTCTATACCGTATGCCGCACCGCTTATTATGAGAGCACCGTAAGCTATAAGCTGACGGGCAAGCGTGAAGGTTATGTGTTTACCGTAATTTGACATCTTGCGAGTACCCACAATACTCACGCAAAACCGCTCATTAAGGTCCTCTATCATTCCTCTCACATAGAGAACTATGGGCTTGTTGTGAAGACTCTGCAATCTTTTGGGATAGTTTGGTGAAGCACACGGAACTACCCGTATGCCGTTCATAAAGCAAAATTCAAGTACACGTTCCGCCTGCGAAAGATCATGATTTGTGAGCCGCTTTATAAATCCTTCACTGCATTCCTTGATTGCCGCAATACGCTCGTATGGAGCTTCATATATTTCCTGTGCACCGCCGGGAAAATGCTTTAGCATTTTCACAGCATCGGCGTGCCCTGCACCGTTTTTCTGCGCAAGCCATACCCAATAAATGATGTCATTCATAACAATTATTCCTTTCTTTGCGCATTTGATTCGGATAAATGTATTTTTACGCCCTCTGTGGGGATAAATCTTACATAATAATATACCACTGTATAGTATAACTCGTATTAACGGAAATTGCAAGAGTTTTTTTCGATATTTTGAAAATTTTCTTTTAATAATGAAGAAATTATCTTATTTTTCACTATCATATGGCGTAAAACGCAAAAAAGAGCCTCTAAGGCTCTCTTTTGTCCGCTATTTTACGCGAAGCTCCGCCACTGTCCTCTCATCCGGCGTCACATATGCCGTATAGTTGGTGCTGTAGGTCACAAATCCGGGTTTTGAGCCGCCGGGCTTGCGAATATTGCGTATAAGCGTATAGTCAACCGGAACATTGACGCCCTCGCTCACTTTTGAATAGTGCGCCGCTATCATTGCCGCCTCGGTAAAATCCCGCTCTGACGGCTCCTCTCCGTCGGTAAACATAACGCAGTGGGAGCCGGGTTGATTCTTTACATGGAACCAATAATCAAGCTTTCCTGCCATACGGGTAGTGAGATAGTCGTTCTGGTGATTATTCTTTCCGCAAAGCACCCTGTATCCACCGCTCGTTTTAAACTCCATAAGCTTTGGAGCAGACAGCTTCTTTGCCGAATAATTCTTCATTCTGGACGCATAGCCGGAGCTGTGAAGCTCCTCTCGTATCTCTAAAATATCGCTTTCGCTCTCGGCGCGTGTAAGCGAATCAAAAACGGTGTAAATATACTCAAGCTCAGCCTTCGCCAGCTTTATCTGCTTTGCAAGCTCGATTTCGGCTGTTTTTGATTTATTGTATCGCTTATAATACTTCTGTGCATTCTGCTGTGGCGTCAGTCGCTTATCAAGAGTAATAATTATTTGGGGGCAGTTATCGTCATAGTAATTTTCAAGTGCCGCCGACTCCATTCCACGTGTGAGACGGTAAATATTTCCCGTTATAAGGTCGCCCCACAGCTTGAATTTATCCTTCTCCGCACAGGCTTCAAGGTCACGGTGCTGAAGCTCTAACTTTTTATGAAGTCTTGTTTCTGCATTTGTGAGCAGCCTGAAAATATCGGCTGTACGCTGACGGATACGCTCGGCGCGGTCACGTCTGCCGAAGTATTCATCAAGCAAAACGCCGAAATCCGACACCTTTTTCACTTCGAAGTCCGCCCCATACTCACGCGGCTCAAAAAACAGGTATTCTATAGGTTTTCCGCTTTTGTCGGACACAAGCCACGGCTCGGAGGTGCCGTTTTTCAGTGTGTTCACCGCATACATAAAAGCATCGCACAGCTTGCCGCCGTCGCACACCGAAATCAGCGTATCCGTTTCGCCCATGGCGCGGCAGACTATCTCACGTGCGGTCACCGCCGCAAAGCCGTAGAAGCTTGACAGTATGAATTTGTCGGCAGGCATATCCTCCGAAGCTTCAAACGCCGAAAGGAATTTTTCCTCCGAGACTTCAAGCGGACAGAGCTTTTTCTGCTCCGGCGGAAGCTCGTAGGGGAAGCCGGGAAGTATCTGTCTTACGTTACTTGTGGCAAGGTCGATTATTTTAAGTGCGCTTACAACCTTTTTCTCATTGTTAAGCAAAATGATGTTGCTGTACTTGCCCATAGTCTCGGTGACAAGATATTTTTTAGTCTCAAATCCCATTTCATCGTAGGAATCGAATGCAAACTCCACCGCGCGCTCAAAGCCAAGCTGTGTAACCGATGATATTCGCGCTCCCGTCAAGTGCTTTCGAAGAAGCATACAAAACATCGGCGGTGCGGCAGGATTTTCTTTTACTGTGGAGGTTATGTTGAAATGGGGATTATTTGTACCTGACGACAGCGCAAGGCGCATATTTTCGCGCCCAAGGTGCAGAAGAAGGACAATTTCGTCCTTTTCCGGCTGTGTGACCTTCTCCACACGCGCACCTATTATACGGCTGTTAAGCTCGTGTACTATAGCAGATACCATTCCTGCGTCAAATGCCATAATTCCCTCCGTTACTCGTCTTTAAATCCGACGATGTATATTTTTTTGCAGGCGACCACACCGCCAAGACTTTTCGCAAGTGCCATAGACGCCGTATTTCCCGAAGCGCACTCGTAAAACGCGCTGTGTCCCAGCTCTGCCAGCTCCGAAATTAAAGCCGCCGCACAGGCTTTGGCAAGTCCCCGTCCGCGGTACGCTTCTGCGGTGTCGACACCTATCTCCACAGCTTCTGGGGTGTCCTCAAAAATCGGCTCGCCCGTATTTGCCACCGCCGCAATCTTATTATCCACTACAGCGGCATAAACAATGTATCTATCCCCGCACAGTCCAGAAATATCGGTTTCGGTAAGGTCTAAATACGGTTCATCGCCCGTAAGGCGGCAGACCTCGGCGGATATTTCACGTTTCTCAGCCAGCAAAGTGTAATTTATATAATAGTCCTCGGAATCGGGGCTTAATGAAAATCCGTGATCAGCGAGAAACGCTCCGAAATGCTCGCACGCCCACGCCACGGCGGACTTTGAAAGTATTGAAGCCTCATTTTCACCGAAAATGCGGACAAATTCATCCGTAATATCTTGTGCGGCAGGATAGTATTGTATGGTCACACCCTCCGCGTCAGCCGTAAGCTCAAATGGCACTGCCACGTCGGCATTATCGTCATGCAGCCACGATTCATCGCGGCAGATAAGAGTTATTTTCATATAAACCTCCGGTGAGAGTGGTGTATATATTTTACAGCATAAGGTGAGGTTTGTCAAGTAAACACAAAAAATCACGCCGTCCGAAAGACAGCGTGATTTTTCACTTAGTCAACGTTGATAACCTGCTCACCCTTGTAGGTTCCGCACGCTCTGCAAACTCTGTGTGCGAGGTTGTATTCACCGCACTTGGGGCACTTTGTCATACCCGGCATTTCGAGCTTCCATACGTTAGATCTTCTCTTATCACGTCTCGCACTGGAGACTTTCTTCTTCGGTACTGCCATTTCACGACACCTCCTTAACTGTATAACACTTTTATATTATACATCAAATATTATTATTTTTCAAGTAGTTTTTGCAAAATTGCAAGCCTCGGATCAATTTCTTTTTTCACACAGCCGCATTCACCCTCATTGAGATCCTGTCCGCACTTGGGGCAAAGCCCCTTGCAGTCCTCCAGACAAAGCTCCTTTGTGGGGAACTCCATCATGAGCTGCTCTGCTGAAGCCGTCTCAATATCAAGCATACCGTCAACGATCTCTATATAGTCGTCGGTATCCTCTAAAGAAGTATTAACAAGCTCTCCGCGGTTTACCACCGTACGTGAAAACGAGGTCTCAAAGCGGCGGGAAAGCGGCTTTAAGCATCGCGCGCACTCGGTATCGTATTCCACGCTGATCGTTGCCTCAAGGCTGATGTAACCACCCATATTCACGATCTCGCCCGTTACTTCTGCGGGTTTTGTAAAAACTACGCCGTCTACCTGTGTGTCAAAAGGGAACTCATCATCGGCAAGTGAAAAGCTGTGCGCTATCGTAAGCTTATCAACTTCTCCGGAGAGAATTTTTCGCATATCTATTGCCATGACATACCTCCGTTTTTGAAGCTGCACAAAGTAGCAACTAATTAATTATATATTATTTTATCCGATTTGTCAATAGCTATAGAAAAATTATCTAAATTTGTTCACTTTAACTATACTTACATGGTCCTGCGGCCCTCAATGGCACGCATAAGAGTAACCTCGTCGGCATATTCAAGCTCGCCGCCCACCGGAATACCGTAGGCAAGGCGTGACACCTTTACTCCAAGAGGCTTTATGAGCTTTGTCAGATACATGGCGGTAGCCTCGCCCTCAACCGTTGGGTTGGTGGCTATGATTATCTCGTCTACCGTGCCGTCGCTCAGCCTTGCTATAAGCTCTCGGATACGGAGCTTATCCGGTCCGATACCCTCCATAGGGGAAATAGCACCGTGGAGCACATGGTAAACGCCGTCATATTCCTTGACCTTTTCAAGGGACATTACAGCCTTTGCATCCTCCACCACGCATATAACCGAATGGTCTCTCTCGGAATCCCCACATATATGGCAAATATCTCCGTCGGAAATATTCTGACAAACAGAGCAGGTGCGCACCAACTCTTTCGCGCCGCGCACAGCATCGGCAAAAGTTTCAGCTTCCTCGTTTGTAAAATCAAGCACCGCAAAAGCAAGTCTTACGGCTGTTTTTTTACCTATGCCGGGAAGCTTTCTGAACTGCTCAATAAGCCGTTCCAGCGGAAGAATATATTCCGCCATGGCAAATTAAAACAGACCCGGAACGTTAATGTCGCCGGTGATCTTCTGCATTTCCTCCGCGTTTGTATCTTCAACCTTTTTGATAGCCTCATTAACTGCGGCAACAAGTATATCGGAAAGAGATTCAATATCGTCGGGATCAACGATTTCCGGCTTAAGACCGATATTAAGTATCTCCTTCTTGCCGTTTATCTTAACGGTGACAACACCGCCGCCTGCGGACACATCGTACTCGCGTGCATCAAGCTCTTCCTGGAGAGTCTCCATGTCAGCCTGCATCTTCTGCGCCTGTCTTATCATTGCGTTCATATTCTGGGGACCGCCGCCCATACCCTTAGGTAAACGTGCTTTCATTTTACTGTTATCCTTTCGATATTGTTAATTGATTTCGTCCGATGCGCCTGCAAGCTCATCGAGCGCTTTGTTTTTGTCATCCTTTTTTTCGGGAACATATTCAAGCTTCACGTCATTTGCCGTAAGCCTGCCGTCCTCGAAGGTGTTAAGTATCTCAAGTAACTCCGAGAACATATTTGTAATAATGGTAAGTGCCATTCTGTTGCCTGTGCGGATATGCAGAAGCTCATCCGTGTTCACCGTAAATCCCTTTGCGGATTCACGAAGCAGACTTCCAAGCATAAGATCACGCTCACAGCATTTCTGCACAAGCTCCGCCCAATAGGGAAGCTGTCTGTATTCTTTTTTTACAGGTGCTTCGGTGTCGGCGGACGATTTATAAGCCGCTCCGTCCGCACGTTTTTCACCTGCTTCGGGCTTTGGCGCATCAACGATTTTTTGTGCCACATCATTTTGCGCAGATGGAGTGCTTATACGGTATGCGCCGGATTTCAGCTTGTCCTCAAGAAGCGTAATTCTTGAAGCCAACGCCTCATTTGTTGTTGAAAACCGCTCGTCGCACATACGAACAAGGGTCATTTCGGCAATGATACGCTTGGATGCGCTTGACTGACGCATGGAAACAAGTGCTTCGTCAAGCAGCTTTGCATGATATATAAGCGTTTCCGAGGCAAACCGCCCCGAAATAGTGGTAAGCTCACCATACTGACGCTCGGAAAGGTCGAGATACTCCCGTGAGTTTTTGGTCGATTTTACTACCAGCATATCACGGTAAAATCCGATAAGATCCTGCCAGAATACAGCTATATCCTTGCTTGATGCAAACATTTTGCCGATCTCACCGAATATGGTGTCGTAGTCCTTGTCACATACAGCAGAAAGCAGCTTAATGATAACGTCTCTGACGCCTGTGCCTGCAATTTCCTCAACCACTGATGTGGTGACAGGTCTGTTATCACCGGAGCACAGCTCAAGCAGAGATATTGCATCGCGCATTCCGCCCTGAGCAAGATGTGCGAGCATAAATGCCGCCTCGTGGTCAAGCTCTATTCCCTCGGACGCCGCGATATGTTCGAGCCTTGCCGCTATAACATCGCTTGAAATCCGTCTGAAATCGAAACGCTGACAGCGTGACAAAATGGTAGCCGGAATCTTCTGAAGCTCCGTTGTGGCAAGAATAAACATCACGTGTGCCGGCGGCTCTTCAAGGGTCTTTAAAAGCGCGTTGAATGCGCTTGCCGACAGCATATGCACCTCGTCGATGATATACACCTTTTTTGTAAGCTCCGCAGGAAGATATTCCACCTCGTCGCGTATCTGACGGATATCGTCAACGCCGTTGTTTGATGCGGCGTCCATCTCTACGATATCAATACAGCTTCCCCTATCTGCCGCAAGGCAGGCGGCACATTTGCCGCAGGGATCGCCGTTTACGGGTGATTCGCAGTTTACGGCTTTGGCAAGTATCTTTGCGCAGGTGGTCTTTCCCGTTCCGCGTGAGCCTGTAAAAAGATAGGCGTGGGATGTTTTTTTATTTTCAACCCCATAGCGAAGTATAGCGGTGATATGATCCTGACCGCAGACGTCGGAAAAGCTCTGCGGACGCCATTTCCTGTACAGTGCCTGATGCATTTTCTTCCGTCACCTCGCTCTAAAAAATAGGACAAGCTATAAAATAAGGCCATACACCAAAAGCTCGAACTGCGCCTATGTGCGTGAACATGGGCATATACTCCGGACAGGCGACCTTACGGCACATCGGAGTGACCGTTTAATGCTGCTTGGTTCCCCACCTGACATGGTTCACGGCTTCCGATTGCGTAAGACCCATCCTTCAACATATAAAATCCCATGTGCAGACCACACAAAATCAGCCCTTACTGATGGGATCACCCCTGCTATAGCGGATTGCAGGTTACAAGGCACCGCTGATTCCCCGGCCGGTATGGCCTTATTTTATAGCTTGTCGTTTGTTATCGGGTCATTTTGCCCGACGGTAATATATTATATCAGATTTTTTATAATAATGCAAGAGTTTTTTTGAAATTTAACATTGGGGATATAATTTGACCTGTTTACTGCCGTGTCATTCATCCCATTTGTATTTTGTCAGCTCTCCGTCCTCACGCAGACCTTCAAAGCCGCGCTGGCGCAGTACCTCGTACACGGCAATCGCCGCCGAATTTGACAAATTCAGCGAGCGAAGTGTGTCACGCATAGGTATGCGCACACACCTTTCAGGATTTTGGTACAAAAGCTCTTCGGGAAGACCCTTTGTTTCCTTACCGAACATGAGGAACACTCGCTTCGGGTAAACTATATCGCTGTAGCAATGCTTTGCCTTTGTGGTAAATAAGAAAAACTCCGCATCGGGATTCTTTTGGAAGAAATCGTCAAGTCCGTCGTAGTATGTAATATCAAGCTTATCCCAATAATCAAGTCCTGCACGCTTTAATTTACGGTCATCTATCTCAAATCCAAGAGGGCGCACAAGATGAAGTGCCGCACCGGTTGCGGCACAGGTACGGGCAATATTTCCCGTATTTTGAGGTATCTCGGGTTCTACAAGGACTATATTTATATCTTTATTTGAAGAAATTTCACTCATTTCTTTTCTCCAGCTTAAAATAATTTGATTTTTTCGGGGTACAATAGATTTTGATAAAAAGTACGCCGCCCCGGCTCAAGCGAGGTATATCATGAGAAAACTCAGAAGCGACAACGAGAATCTCCGCGATACGCGAATAGCGTACACTTTTTTAATTTCTCTTACGGTTCTTTGTCTCGTACTCGGACTTGTGGCAACGCATCTTGGCACAAGACTTCATAAAAACGAGCTTGACGACTGCCGCGGCACACTAACATTGTGTTCAGACGCGCTCAGAGAATGGGACTTGGCACAGTCAGCCGAGGCGAGGTATGCCGCCGCACTGCGCTTTGAAAATGCAGTATCCGCCCTGCCATCACAGGTCGATGTGACTCCTCTGTTATCGCTGTCAAAGCAAATGCGTCAAGGTGAAACCGTGAATATTCACGCATTTTCAGATACATTCTCACTGCTGGCGGCTTTGGATTACACAGACAGCAGCGAAGCCGTAACCATAATAGCCAAAGCCATTGAAAACGTAAGTCTTGCTGTCCCTGAAAATCTTCCGGAAGAAGAATCGGAGTCCGTTTCAGCACCACTGCCCGAGGTTATTGCATACAGCGGAAAGTTAGCAAAAAAAGGAATCGCCGCGATGTTCGGGACAAACGCAGGCACACTCACCCCCGTTCTGTCAGAAGCAGGGGACGTATTTACGGCGGAAAGTGAAAATCTGCGCATGACTTTTTCCGCCTCGGACGGATGTCTTGACAGCTTTGTGTATATTCGTCTCGGCGACACTCCGAAAATGGCTCTCAGTGATACCGAAAGGCTGTCGGAGGCACTTGCTTTTTTTAATCTCAGCCGTCACCGCTCATCCGCGGCAAATATCAGTACAGTCGGCAGCACCTGCGGTTTTCTGCTTGCCGATATCACATCGGGCGAGGATATCTACCGCGCGGCAGTTGATGTATACGGTCGTGTATGGAGCATTACCAAAGTAAAAAGGTGATGAAAAAAGCTTCATCACCAAAATTACATATTAAGAGCAGTTACGCACCGAGATTGTTGAGCTTTACAGTATAGTTGCTCTTCTTTCTTGCGGCGTTGTTCTTGTGGAGAAGACCCTGAGCTACTGCCTGGTCGATCTTCTTGACTGCTGCCTTATAAGTTTCAGCGGCCGCAGCCTTATCACCGGAAGCGAGTGCTGCTTCATACTTCTTCATAGAAGTCTTAAGCGCGGTCTTGAGCATCTTATTCTGCATGGTCTTAGCTTCGATAACCTTAACGCGCTTCTTTGCGGATTTAATGTTCGGCAAACTGTTCACCTCCTTCAAAATCTTCTGCATTAGGCCTTGACTGTACAGTTTTAGCCTGATGCAGCCGGGAGCCCTGTGCTGTATAAACAGCATTTCTCGATATATCATACCACAAATTTTTCAAAATATCAAGGGGTTTTTGAAAATTTCTCAAAAAATATTTTATTTTTTAGTAATCGAGCCTGAAAATTCATTGATTTTTTCGCTGTGAAGGCAAAAAACAATGCTTTTCGAAGTTTAATTTTACAAACGAATCAGAAAATCGGCGGTAATTCACCAAGAGAGTTGATATGCATAAAATTTCAACAAAATGCAGACTTAAATATGCATTTAAATATTGAAGGATTTTTTCGTGAGAAAGAGGTGTCTGTTTTTCGACACCTTTTTCTTTTTGTATCCGGCAAAACACACTGCCATTCCCGATAACTGAATTTTTTTCGAAACCTTGGAAAAAACTTTCATTTTACCTATTGACAAATAAAAAGACCTGTGATATAATAATATACTGCATTATAATCGCTTTGAGTATGCGCACTTTTTCTCTGATGGCAAAAAATGCGCAGAAGTGCAGGCAATTATTGTATAAAATTACAGGTGGATTTCCGCAAAAACAAGTAACATTTGATCCTATGTAGGGATTCGGCACTTTTACCTGTAGTTTTTTATTTGCCACCGCAGGGCGTGAAATACGTTTTGTATCGTAAAGCGGTACAAACGCATGAATACCCGGATGTCAATTTTGTTGAATGGAGTGATAGTTTCTATGGTGGTCAACCCCACGATGCTCGGCAAGACTGAACGAATGAGTTTCGCTAAAATAGGCGACACTCTGGAGATGCCTAATCTTATCGAGGTGCAGAAGAAGTCATACAGGTGGTTCCTCGAAGAGGGACTCCGCGAGGTGCTGCGTGACGTGTCGCCGATTACCGACTATTCCGGCAATCTCGTTATCGAATTCATTGATTATACCATCGACCCGACCCCTAAGTACCCTGAGGAGGAGTGCAAGGAACGCGACACCAATTTCGCAGCTCCCCTGCGCGTTACGGTACGCCTTACAAACAAAGCGACCGGAGAGGTTAAGGAGTCAGCGGTATTTATGGGCGACTTCCCGCTGATGACCGACAACGGTACTTTTATAATCAACGGTGCAGAGCGCGTTATCGTATCCCAGATCGTAAGATCTCCGGGTATATATTATGAGACCTCTATCGACAAGACAGGTAAGGTCATCTATACGGCTACCGTTATTCCTTACCGCGGTGCATGGCTTGAATACGAGACCGATGCAAACGATATTTTCTATGTACGCATAGATAAAAACCGCAAGATTCCCGTTACCGTTCTCATCCGTGCCCTCGGTATTGAAACAAACGACGAGATCATTAAATATTTCGGTGAGGACCCCAAGCTCATCGCCACCATGGACAAGGATATGATGCAGGCTGAAGCCGACAAGAATCATACCTCCCTTGGCGACGAGGCTCTTAAGGAAATCTACAAGAAGCTCCGTCCCGGCGAGCCTCCGCTGGTTGAAAGCGCACAGCTTCTTATCAATAATCTTTTCTTTGATCCCAAGCGCTATGACTTGGCACCTGTCGGACGCTATAAGTACGACAAAAAGCTGGCTCTTGGCAAACGTATCGCAGGTCACACTCTTGCGCGTCCTGTTGTCTCCCCCATCACGGGCGAGCTCCTCTTTGATGCAAATGAGCTTCTTGACAACGACAAGGCTATGGCTGTTGAGAATGCAGGTGTCAACGAAGTATATCTGCTGCTTGAGGATGGCGAGACCGAGGTCAAGGTATTCGGCAACGGCATGATTGAGCCGAAGTATGTTATCGGATGTGATCTTGAGGATATCGGCATCACCGAAAAGGTCAAGCTCTCTGTTATGATGGAGATTCTTGAAGAGGTTGGCGGAGATATCGACGAGTTTAAGAAGCTGGCACGTGAAAGAATTGCCGAGCTCTCTCCTAAGCATATTACAAAGGATGATATTTTTGCATCCATCAACTATCTCACCTGCCTTGCTCATGATATCGGAACAAAGGACGACATCGACCATCTCGGAAACCGTCGTCTGCGCTCCGTCGGTGAGCTTCTGCAGAATCAGCTGCGCATCGGCTTCTCCCGTATGTACAAGACCGTTAAAGAGCGCATGACTACTCAAGATGCGGAAACCCTCACCCCCAATACACTTATAAATATCAGACCCGTTGTCACAGCTATCCGTGAATTTTTCGGTTCTTCTCCGCTTTCACAGTTCATGGATCAGAACAACCCCCTTGCCGAGCTTACACACAAGCGCCGCCTGTCGGCACTCGGTCCTGGCGGTCTGTCCCGTGACCGTGCATCCTTCGAGGTCCGCGACGTACACTACACCCACTACGGTCGTATGTGCCCCATCGAGACTCCCGAAGGTCCTAACATCGGTCTTATTTCCTATCTTTCCACCTATGCTAAGATCAACAACTACGGTTTCATCGAAGCACCTTACCGCAAGATCGACAAGGCAACCGGTATAGTTACCGATGAGGTCGAATACATGACCGCGGATGTGGAGGATAATTACACTGTAGCACAGGCTAACGAGCCTCTTGATGAAAACGGACGCTTTGTAAACAAGCGTATTTCCGGTCGCCGCAGAAACGAGATCATCGAATTCAATGCGGAAGAAGCGGACTATATGGACGTTTCACCTAAGATGGTTGTTTCCGTTGCAACCGCCTGCATCCCCTTCCTTGAAAACGACGACAACTCCCGTGCGCTCATGGGTTCAAACATGCAGAAGCAGGCAGTGCCGCTGTTGGTTTCCAACGCTCCTATCGTTGCAACCGGTATGGAGTACAAGGCAGCTGTTGACTCCGGTGTTGTTGTATGTGCAAGAAATGCCGGATATGTTGAAAAGGTATGCGCTGACGAGATCGTTATCCGTACCGACTCCGGCACAAAGGATGTTTACCATCTCATTAAGTTCAAGCGCTCAAATCAGGGCACCTGCGTAAACCAGAAGCCCATCGTTGATGTAGGCGAGCGTGTTGAACAGAGGCAGGTTATTGCCGACGGTCCCGCAACCGATAACGGCGAAATCTCCCTCGGTAAGAACGCCCTCATCGGCTTCATGACCTGGGAAGGCTACAACTACGAGGACGCGGTACTTCTTAACGAGCGTCTCGTACGCGACGATATTTACACATCAATTCATATAGAGGAATATTCTCACGAAGCGCGTGATACAAAGCTCGGTCCTGAGGAGATCACAAAGGAGATCCCCAACGTGGGCGAGGACGCGCTTAAAGACCTGACTCCCGATGGTATCATCAGAAAGGGTACTGAGGTCAGAGCCGGTGATATTCTGGTAGGTAAGGTAACTCCTAAGGGTGAGACCGAGCTTACTGCGGAGGAAAGACTGCTTCGTGCCATCTTCGGCGAGAAGGCAAGAGAAGTCCGCGACACATCCCTCCGTCTGCCCCACGGCGAATCCGGTATCGTTATCGACGTTAAGGTATTCTCAAGGGAAAATTCCGACGAGCTTCCCCCCGGAGTAAACAAGGTAGTACGTGTATATATTGCACAGAAGCGTAAGATCTCCGTTGGTGACAAAATGGCGGGCCGTCACGGAAACAAGGGTGTCGTTTCACGCATCCTTCCTCCCGAAGATATGCCCTTCCTTCCCGACGGTACTCCTCTTGATATCGTTCTTAACCCCATGGGCGTTCCTTCCCGAATGAACATCGGTCAGGTGCTTGAGGTTCACCTCGGTATCGCG
>CAJGCT010000019.1 GCA_904501985.1 uncultured Clostridia bacterium | reverse complement strand
CTTTTTGTCCATAAAAATATGCACCTCCAAAAGTGTCTAACTTTTGGGGTGCATATCAAAATCGGGGAGTATATTTTTATTTCAGCCGATGTCATTGCACGCATCGGCAACAGTGTTTTTGTGAGATCATATCTCCTCAAGAGAAATAATCTCCGGAAGAGGGCGCGGAACACGTTTAAGGGGGTCATAAACGAACTTACGGCACACATACTCCTTGTCAACCGCCCCACGGTAAGAGCACAGCATATCTCCGGTTGCTTTTATCTCGCTTGCATAACGGCAGAATTCACACACGCGCGGAATATCCGAATTTTTCTTCATATACGGCTTCCTTTCAAACAATCAAGCTATGATACCATCATTGTATCACAACGAGGGAAAATTGTCAAGTAAAACCGCAATCGTATGCGTTTTATGAGCACTATGTGTAAAGAAAAAACATGTAAAACGCACCAAGGCAAAAAAACAGGAGCGCACAAGTCCGTTTCTCGGACTTGTGCGCCGTCATTTTCAATACTTTTATCTTATCTCTTAGCCAGCACGTCTTTTTCGTACTGCTTAACCTCGCGAAGCCACCCGTCACGCACGGGCACGCCCTCGGATTCGCAGTAGTAATCCCATACAGCCGCAAACGGATAGGATTTAAGCTCCTCAAGAAGCGCCAGGCGAGAGGTATAATCGCCCTCAAGCTCAAGCTGTATGAGCTTCTCAGACGGCTCAAGCAGTGCGTACATAAGTGCCTTCTGCATATTTCTCGTACCGATGACCCATGCCGCGATGCGGTTGATGGACGCATCAAAGAAATCGAGACCGATATGTACACGGCGGTCAAAATTACGGCGTGTGATCTCCTGCGCGATTGCTTTCAGCTCATCGTCAAAGATTACAACATGATCAGAGTCCCAACGAACAGGGCGAGACACGTGAAGAAGAATGTCGTCAAGGAACAGCAGAGCGGATGAAATCTTATCGGAAACAACCTCTGTAGGATGGAAATGACCTGTATCAAGTGTAAGCAGAAGGTTATTCTTAATGGCATATCCCATGCACATTTCAAGAGAAGTAATAGTGCAGGATTCCGCGCCTATGCCGAACACCTTGGACTCAACCGCATTGAGATTGTATTCGCGCTTCTGATTCTTGAAAATCTTGTCGTAGGAATCAATAAGACGCTCACGGTAACCGTAACGGTCAACGGGAATATCCTTGAAGCCGTCGGGAATCCAATGGTTTGTAACCGCAGGCTCACCCATTTCTTTACCGATATATTCTGCGATCTCACGGGAGCGAATGGAATGCTCTACCCAGAATGCGCGTATCGCATCATCATGGTGGGAAAGTGTAAATCCGTCGGCACTGAGGGGATGAGAGAAACAGCTGGAGTTGAAATCCATACCTATTTTCTGCTCCTTTGCCCACTGAACCCAAGAGGTAAAATGCTTCGGCTCTATCTTATCGCGATCAACCTTCTCACCGTTGGAATCAAGATAGATCGCGTGAAGATTTATGCGCTTTTTACCGGGAATCAGTGATGTTGCCTTCGAATAATCCGCGCGAAGCTCATCAATGGTCGTTGCTCTTCCGGGATAGTTACCTGTAGTCTGGATGCCGCCGGTCAGATCTCCGTCGGGATTCTCAAAGCCGCGTACATCATCCCCCTGCCAGCAATGCATGGAAACGGGAATTTCTTTAAGTCTTGCAATCGCCTTGTCTGTATCAACGCCGATGGAAGCGTACAGTTCTTTTGCAAGCTCATATGCTTTTTGTGTACTCATATACAATTCCTTTTTTAGTTAAAATCTATATCAAACGGAAGCTTGCCCTTTGCTTCAAGCTTGCCGGCAAGAACATCGATGGCATGAAGCTGGGATTCGGTTATGTTATATCCGAAAATCTTTCTCGAAACGTGGTCAAGAGGCGTGAGTGCATACGGATTTCCGAAATGCACCACAGCCGACACCTTTTTCGAATTTATGAGACAATTGATGACCGACTCCACACGGCGTGTGAGACCGTCTGTTCCGAGATAAGCTGCGGCGGTGCAGAATGTTATAAAGACGACCTCCTTATACCCTGTCGCCTCGGTAAGCACACGGTCGTTGTCTCTGTATCCCGGGAATTCGGGTAAAAAAGCAATACCCGAGCTCGGGAACTCCTCGTGTATCTTCTCGGCGATTTTTGTGGGATCATACCATCTTGCGAAGGATATCTCCGGATTCGGTTCTTCCTCAACGTAGTTGTTCTCGGTTACGATAACGAAAAGTCTGTCGCTGTCGTTGCCTGTAAGCTTTGCACTCACTCCGTCGTCACAAACAGCCGTGATGCAATCCCTTGCGATATCGTAAAGCAAAGCCTTGTCTTCCTCGGTGGCGGGATTCGCGTTGACCTTGTTCTTCTCGGCAAACTCCATCGCCGTAAGCACACGTCTGACAGCTTCGTCAAGCCGCTCCATGGAAAATGCGCCGTCCTCGAAATTCTTTTTGATCATCGCGAAAACTTCTCTTGTGGGCGTGCGGTAATTGGGCAGTATGATGTCATTTCCCGCGGCAACAGCCATTCCGTAGATGTTTTCCTCGCCGAATTTCTGAAGAACGCCCATCATTGCAAAGGAATCGGTGAAGCTTATGCCATCGAAGCCTTTATTTCTGAGAATATCAATACATTTCTTCGACAGAGATGCAGGATACTCGGGATCTATCGCGGGATATACGATATGTGATGTCATTATGCAAGGAAGCAGATCACGTTCCATAAGGTACACATAAGGAGCTATATATCTCTCCTCAATCTCCTCACGTGACATCTCACAGGCTCCCTCGGTCATATGCGTGTCAAACCGTTCTCCGCCGCTGCCGGGATAATGCTTTCCTGTGCTGAGATATCCGCTCTTTTTGCACTCCTCGGAAATCAAAGCCGAACACTCGGCAACCTTTAGAGGATCGTCAGAAAACACTCTCGAAACGATAATAGGACCGTCGCCTTGGAGAACGTCGATAACAGGACCCCATGTGCCGTTGAAGCCCGCCTTTCTAGCATCGTCAGCCATACACCTTGCGAATGCACCGTAATACTTCGACTCACTGCACGCCGCAAGGGACAGAGCCGGTACTTGCGGAAGCTTTGACGCCGGATAACCTTGCTCGGTATCGCAGAAAACAAGTATGGGATAGTCCGCCTCGGCAAGCACACGGTCTATAAAGTCCTGTCTTTCGGGCGGAAACTGCACGCATCCGAGTGCACGCTTCTTTATAAGCTCTATGGTAAACTCAATACTGTCCTGATCTCTGTCAACGAACCGCCTTGCGCAGAACACCATTCCGAGCTTTTGCTCAATCGTCATGGAATTGATATCAAGTAACATAATCTTGTCCTCACTTTAAATAAATTTCTTTTAATTAATATAAAGCTATGCACCGGCATATTGAATGTAAGCTCTGAGGTAGTGGCCACAAGCTCGCCGTCGTGGTCCTTATCTACCCAGTAGATTTCGTATGTACCCTCTCTGCCAAAATCTACTGTTATATCCACAGCCGGGGTTTCGTCATTGTTTGAGTAGTGCGTAACAACCGCCATTGCCTTTCCATCCTTATCCACTCCGCAGAGAGAATTGCGATTGCCTCGTCGGTACACGCAAAATCATAGGATGCAGAATCGTTTACGTTCGCATCAATGCTTTTTGGTTAAGTCAAATTTTACTCTCCCATTTCTTACACTTACATAACAAAAACTTGCATAGTTCAATTATTCATATTGACAATCAGTCAAGTTTATGATACCATAGAAATAATCATTTTCATAGTATAAAACTACCGTTTTTTAGCACAATTTTGATATTTGGGAGAAAAATGATGAAAAAAGAACTTCTGGAAACGCCAGCTGTTGAATACAGCGGATCTGCTACCAAGGTGCTTCGCTTTAATATCCCCTCCAACCGCTGCTGCTTCCGACTTCACTGGCACGACAGTATGGAATTTTTGCGGGTAAAACGAGGGACTATTGGTGTGGAGCTTGGAAACAACACGGTTGAAGCAGCTGCGGGGGAAATAATAATCATACCGCCTAAAGCATTGCATATCGGTCACTCTTCCAATACCGAGGTAGAATACGATGTGCTTATGTTTGATGTGCGCTCTTTTTATAACAGCACGGAGGTTTGCAAGAATATTCTGCCTGCTATATTTGACGGAAGAGCAGTATTCAACAGTGTTACCTCAAATCCCGCCGCGATTTCGTGTATGGACAGGATATGCGATTCAGGTAAGCCGGATTCTTTGGAGGCGACTGCGGAAATCTACAAATTACTCGGCATACTTTTTGAAAACGAGCTTTTGAAGCTCAATACCCATCCGATCAATAATTTTCCTCAAAAGGTTATTGATTATTTTGAAGAAAATTTTGCTGAGGATATAAGCGTAACAATGTTATGTAAAAGGTTCGGCTATACACCGGCGCATTTTTGCCGGAAATTCAAGCAGTCCACTGGGCTGCCGCCTATGACTTATTTAAAAATATATCGTTTAGAAGTTGCTCGTGATAAATTAAGAACCGGCAAATCAAGCATCAGCAGCATCGCCACAGAGTGCGGCTTTCCCGACGCAAACTATTTTACCCGCTGCTTCAAAGCACACTTCGGCGTATCACCCACCAGTTATATAAAGCTGTAAAGTATGTGGACAGGTGACGTTTTTCATAGCTTAACTTACACTATCTATTATGTTATTTTTCAATAAGCTTTAAGAAACGCTCGTATGCCGCATCCCAATCCGCGGTGTTCTTCGGCTCGTACTGACCGAGCTCGGTGGAGTTTGCGATAACCTCGCGTGCTTCCTTAACGTCCTTGATCTCGCCTGCCGCGATAGCCTGGGCCGCAAGGTTACCCATAGCGGTAGCCTCAACGGGACCGGTGATTACGGGACGTCCGCAAGCATCTGCGGCAAACTGGTTGAGAAGTGTCTCTCTTGTACCGCCGCCGACGATGTTCACGAAGGGAGTCTTGCTGCCCTTGAGTTCATCGATACAGTTTGCGGTGTACTTGTAGCGAAGCGCGAGAGACTCGAAGATGCAGCGCATGATCTCGCCCTCGTTTTCGGGAATGTGCTGATTTGTGTTCTTGCAGTATTCCGCAATTCTGCGGGGGAGATTGCCGGGAGTTGCAAACAGCGCGTCATCGGGATCGATAAGGCTCTGGAAGGGCTTTGAAGCAAGCGCCATATCGGAAAGCTGATCGTGAGTATAATCCTTACCCTCACGTGCCCACTGACGCTTGGATTCTTCCTTGAGCCACAGACCGGTGATGTTCTTACTGAATCGGATAGTGTTCTCGATGCCGCCTTCGTTTGTGAAATTGTACTTGAACGAAGCATCTGATATTATGGGTTCTTTAACCTCTGAGCCCATAATAGACCATGTGCCGGAGCTTAGGAAGATAAAATCATCACTCTTTGCCGGAACAGCAAGCACTGCGCTTGCGGTATCGTGTGCCGCAACATTTACAACATCGGCTGTAATGTCGCCCACATCCTCAAGTATCTCCGGAAGGATTTTGCCGATTCTGTTGCCCGGCTGTACAATGGGTGCAAAAAGGCTTTCGGGAATACCGAACCTTGAAAGAAGCTCTTTGGATATACAACGCCCTTTAGCATCAAGTATTGCACCTGTTGAGGCTATTGTATATTCAGCAAGCTTTTCGCCTGTTAAGAAGTAGTTAAGCAGGTCGGGGATAAACAGCATTTTGTCTGCGTTATTCACATATACCGGCTCATCGCGCATAGAAGCGGCAAGCTGATATATTGTGTTGAAATCAAGAAATTGCAAGCCTGTAATGCCGTAAAGCTCTTCCTTCTTGATAAATTTGTCGCAGTAGTCAATAATGCCGTCTGTACGGCTGTCACGGTAGTGTACGGGATTTGCCATCAGCTTACCCTTTTTGTCGATAAAGCCGAAGTCCACGCCCCATGTGTCAATACCGATGGATTTTATATCCTTATTCTCAGAGAGCGCACACTTTCTGATAGAATTTTTTATCTCATGAAAAATGCGCAGGACATCCCAAGTGAATGTGCCGGCAACCGTCACAGGTTCGCTGGGGAAACGGTGATTCACCTCAAGCGATATCTTCTCTCCGTCGAAGCTTCCCACAATACCGCGTCCGCTGGACGCACCAAGGTCAATGGCAAGCATTTTCAGTTTTGACATAGGTTTGATCCTCCCAAAAGAAATGTTAATTTAATCGTTTTTTACAACTCGCACTCAATGCCAAAAGTGCCGTCACATGAATGTGGCAGCACAGATGGCTATTATTTATTTCTGTATATCGGCGATAATGCCCTTAAGTGCATTTACCGCAGCAGCGAAAGACTCCTCGCTTGTAGCGTATGTATTGGGCATCTTAGTCTTTTCGCCTGCTTCAAGATCATTGAAGCCCTCAAACACCATGAGATGAGGCTCAAGGGTAAGTATGATCTCACCGTCGCGCTTTTTGTCAAGATCCGCAAGAATCTGCGGAATACCGCCAATACCCATTCCTGCGGGGCATATGCAGCGCTCCTCGTTTGCATCCTTGATATGCATATAATAAATCTTATCGCCAAGCATCCCGTATGCTTCGGGATAGGATTCATGGTAGTCCATCACGAAGTTTGCAGGGTCAAATATCAGCTTGATCTCGCCGTCAAATTCTTTGTGAATATCAAGGCAGCAAGCGGCAGATTCGCCGTAGATGCCCTTCTCGTTTTCGTGGCAGAGCATAACGCCTGCCTCTTTAGCAAGCTCCAGCATAACCTTAAGCTGTGCCATAACCTGAGGACGTGCTTCCTCGCGGCTCTGACCGTCAGCCATGTAAAAGCTGAAAATTCTCATCCTGTCAGTATCGAGAATATTTGCTGCCTTAAGGCAGTTCTTGAAGGTTTTGAGATGAGCCTCAAAATCGTCGCCGATCTTGATCTTACCGATAGGTGAACCGATAGAGGACACTTTAATGCCGGCAGCATCAAGCTTAGCCTTTACAGCGTACATTTCTTTCTCGGTAAGTGCAGAAATATTCTTTCCGTCAACACCGCGAATCTCCATATAGCCTATGCCGTGCTTCTTAAGACCTTCAAGCTGCTTGTCAAACACACTTGAATATTCATCAGCAAATGCGCTGAGCACAAACTTTGCCATTTTCTTTTCCTCCTGATTATTATTTTAAAATTACTGTTCGAAATACTGTCCGTAACGTGCCATAACATTCTTATAGCTGGTTTCGAGACAGTCAAAAGGATCCTGACCGGGAAGAACATCATCCTGTTCTACCATGTGACGCTTAACGCCGCACTTCAGGCACGCCTCAATAATTCTGTCGTAGTTCATGTTGCCTTCAAGCACTTCTGCGTACTTCTGCTCATTTTCTACAATACGCATATCCTTGAAATGTGTGGTATATATCTTGTCCGCATATTTTTCGATATCCACAGCAGGATCGGCACCTCCTGCCTGCACCCAATAAAGGTCGAGAGTAAGCATCATCTTAGGTGATTTTTCAAGAATTTTATCAAGGAAAAGCTTTCCGTCGGCTCCGCGCTCATACTCAAACTTATGATTATGGTATGCAAATGTCTTGCCGGCAGCCGTTATCTTTTCAATAGCAGCCGCAAGCTTACCGGTCATATCGTCTATTGCCTCGGCATTGAAAGGCTTGTACATCCATCCGCCGCCGATTCCAACACAGTCACAGCCATAGAGCGTATGCTCCTCTATAACGGCATCGGTTTCCTCGATTACTCTATTCATATCGGTATGAGTGAGCACGATCTTAAGTCCTGTGTCCTTGGATGCTTTGGCAATTGCATCGGGAGTAACATCCTTGCCGATACCGGATACCTGAACATACTTGTAGCCGATCTTTGCAAGCTTCTCCATGGAACGGGCAAAATCCTCGTTGTTAGAAGCAAACTTTCGGATGGTATACATCTGAGCGCCGAGAATCATTTTTTCTGACATGACAATTTCTCCTTTATAGTAATAAATTTCATTTTACAATTACATTATATCAAATTTTTTCTGAAAAATAAAGTCTTTTTTTTATTTAATATCGGTTTTTGACAGTCATAAGGCTTTTTGATTGTAAATTTATATTTCGTTGACAATTTAGACATCGCAGGTAATATGCTTTTAAAAACGTATCAGCCTGCGCATCTCTTGCAGGCACGTGTTTTGCCGTTCTGCAATGCCGCTTCCACGCTGCCCGAAATTATATCCTTAGAGCGCGACAGGCTTGAACAGTCAATTCTCGTATGCCATACCTCGCCTGTCTTTACCCAATATACCACATTTTCGGGTACAGAGATATCATCGGAGGCAGATGTCTCAAAGCCTGACAGTGTATCCGCCGCCGGCACGCTTTCATATGGAACAGACTCAGTGTTAAGCGCGGCAGCCGAATCGGCTCTGTCTTTCAGCTCCTCAAGATAGCTTTCGTAGTCAAACTCATCTTCAAGAGAAAGCTTGAAGGTATCGCCCGAGACAAGCAGGTCTATTCCGTCACTCGCGCATCCCGTAAATACAGATGCAAAGCATATCAGTAACAATCCTGCGGCAAATAAACGCTTGCAAATAGCACTTATATGTGACATATCAAAAGGTTACTTTACTTCCACTACCGTAACGCCGAGATCGCCCTCGCCGTATTTGCCGTAGCGGTAGGATATCACACGTGGGTCTCTTTTGAGATACTGCCACAGGGCATTTTTAAGTGCACCTGTACCTTTGCCGTGAATAAGCCGGAGGGAGTGAATACCTGCAATGTGTGCCTCGTCGAAATATTTGTCAACCATGTACCAAGCATCGTCACCGTTCAGACCGCGAAGGTCAATTTCATTTTTGAAATCTCTTGAAACCGTCACACGGTACTTGTCCGCCGCGATCTGCTTTTTCTGGGCATCGGTAAAGGTCACCTTGTTCTCGTCAAGCAGCATAAGATTTGACACCTTGGTACGTGTTTTAATGATACCTGCCTGCACATTAACGTTTCCGTCCTTATCCGGATCGTCAAGGACTACGCCCTTCTTATTTATGTTTATAAGCAGGACATCGTCACCCTTTTTAAGGGGACGGGGCAGTACATAATCCTCCGCAACCTTTTCGATAACGGGATTTATCCTGTTGTCGCTCTCGCGAAGATGCTTTCTGATGTTGCGTCTGGATTCTTCAAGCGCAGAGGCAAGATTTGCACTCTCTCGCTCCTTTTTCACCTTTTCAAGCTGTTCCATCACGTATTCGCTGGAAATTTTCGCGCTTTCCACGATAGATACAGCCTGTGAGCGAGCTTTTTCAAGCTCTCGTTCAGCCGTGGCGAGCTGGTCGGCGATTTTCTTCTCGTTTTCCGCCTTGTATGCCTCAAATTCCCGACGCAGGCGTTCAGCCTCGGCACGGTTTCGGTCCATTTCAAGACGGCTTGCCTCAAGCTTCTCTATTACGTCTTCAAAATGCTTGTTTTCCTCGCTGACAAGCTCCTTTGCGCGGTTTACGATAGCATCGGAAAGTCCAAGCTTCGAGGAAATGGCAAAAGCGTTGGATTTGCCCGGAGTTCCTATAATGAGGCGGTATGTGGGTTTAAGGGTGTTGACGTCAAACTCGCAGGATGCATTTACAAATCCGGGAGTTTCAAGCGCGAATGCCTTAAGCTCCGCATAATGGGTAGTTGCCGCACACAGTGCGCCAACCGAGCGGA
This sequence comes from uncultured Clostridia bacterium, assembly GCA_904501985.1. GTDB lineage: Bacteria > Bacillota > Clostridia > Oscillospirales > CAG-272 > Flemingiibacterium. The sequence continues at coordinate 20,272 of CAJGCT010000019.1, read as the reverse complement.
CTTTTTCCAGCACCGCGATAGCAAGTGCCGCACCCTCCACAGGGTCGGTTCCGGCACCAAGCTCGTCAATGAGCACAAGCGAGCGTGCATTCACCTTTTCGGTGATGCCCACTATATTGACCATATGGGACGAGAATGTGGACAGGGACTGCTCAATAGACTGCTCGTCGCCGATATCGGCGAATATATCGTCAAAAATGCATATCTCTGACGTGTCGGAAGCCGGTATATGAAGTCCGGACTGTGCCATAAGGGCAAACAGACCGAGAGTTTTTATGGTAACGGTCTTACCGCCCGTATTGGGACCCGTGATAACCACGGTGCTCATATCACCCCCAAGCGTCACCGTAATGGGCACTACCTTGGCAGGATCAAGCAGGGGATGGCGCGCACGCACAAGATTCATACGGCGCTCGCCCGTGATACGTGCAGGAGTTCCGTCAAGCTTAAAGGAAAGCTCACTTTTTGCGAATATAAACGCAAGCTCGGTAATGTTTCTGTAATTTAATTTTACAGCCTGCTCTATCTCGCCGCACAATGCTGAAAGCTCCGTTAATATGCGCTCGATCTCATTTGCCTCTTTAACCTGAAGCACACGAAGCTCGTTGTTTGCTTCAACAACAGAAAGCGGCTCAATAAACAGAGTCGCACCCGATGCGGAGGTATCGTGAACAAGACCGCGCACATCGTTTTTGCACTCAACCTTAACGGGGATAACATACCGCCCGTTACGCATGGTTATGATGTTTTCCTGAAGATATTTGGAATACGCACCGCTGACAAAACTCTGAAGTGAATCTTTGATACGATTGTTGGTATTCTTCATCTTGCGGCGGATAGCCGAAAGCTCCGGGCTTGCCTCATCGGCAACGGTATCCTCGGAAACGATAGCGGTATATATGCGATCCTCAAGCTTCTTATTTGGAATAAGCCGCTCAAATATGCTGTCGATTGAAGCACTCTCTCTGCGATCTGTCCTGCCGTATTCAAGAAGCGAGCGTGAGGTGCGAAGAACATTGGCAATATCAAGAAGCTCCCTCTGACTGAGCACCGCGCCCTTTGCCGCACGCTCTGCGGCATCGCACACATCCTTGACTCTTCCGAAGGATGGCATTCCCTTGATGTTCTGCATTGCCTTTGCCTCGGTGGTTTCCCTCTGCATACGAATGATGCGGTCAGGATCATTTTCCGGTCTCAGGGCAAGTGCCAATTCCCGTGCGCCCTCGGTGGGAGCACGCTCCGCAAGCATTAAAAGTATTTTATCGTATTCCAGCGTTTTTATCGCTCTTTTGTAATTACTCAATTATAACATTCCTTTCGGGTACAGTGCTACCACGCCAGCATATCAAGCACCGAAAAACGGTGATCCACGTGGTTTTCAAGATATTTCTCGCAGGACGAGGAAAATTCGGGTATACATTCAGGGGCGAGAGTAAAGGAAAACAGCCTTTGCATATCCGCATATATTGCGTGCTGCATGGCAAGCACGGAAGCCGGAGACAGCGGCAGTATTATCTGAGCGGTATTCATCTTATCAACTGTCCGCTCATCTTCAATAAAGGTTTGCTTTCGAACCTTGTCCGCGCATTTTTTGCAGGTCATGCTTCCTGCCATCACGTTAAGAAGCATATCCTCATCCTCAACACCGTGACCGCATACCTGACAGTTTACTATGTTGGGCGCAAAGCCGCAGATGGCGGCAAGGCGCATTTCATACACACCTTTGATAAGCCGCAGATCCTTGTCCTTATAGTGAGTAAGTGCCCACAGAGTGTTAAGGGCAAGACGGAGCATCTCCGGTTCGGGCTGCTCCTCGCTTGCAACATACTCGGCAGTATTCAGCACATATGTCCCAACCGTCATTTTATCGAAATCTTCGCAGAGGTTAAAATAATTTTCAATGAGCGTAGAATCGTTGAGAGTATATTTGCCGTCCCTCTCGTAGAGCACGAACTCGCTGTAACAGAAAATCTTGGTTGATCCCGTAAAACGTCCGCGAAGTCTCACAGCACCGCGCACCATCACCGAAATACGGCCGTGCTCGGCTGTGAGTATGTTTATATATCTTGCATTGGCATTGACCACCGTTTCACGGAGGACAAGCCCCTTTACGGTGTACAGCATTTATTCCTCTGTAAAGCCGAAGCTGTTTAAAAGCCCTGCGTTGTCGCGCCAATTCTCCTTAACCTTAACCCAAAGATCGAGATGCACCTGAGTACCGAAAAAGGCTTCCATATCCTCTCTCGCCCATGTGCCCACTTTTTTAAGTGCCGCGCCACGCTTACCTATAATGATTCCCTTGTGTGAATCCTTCTCGCAGTAGATCTCGGCTCTTATTTTAATAATGGTCTTCTTCTCTTCAAAGGCTTCGATAACTACCGCTGTACCGTGGGGGATCTCATCGTTAAGGGTACGGAGCAGCTTTTCGCGGATGATCTCCGACGCAAGCACTCGCTCCGGCTGATCGGTATACATATCCTCCGGGAAGAACCAACCGCTTTCATGAAGCAGCTTTCCTGCTTCCACGGTAACGATATGCACGCCCTCGCCTTTTGCGGCTGACATGGGTATCACCGCCGCAAAATCGCACAGCGCCGAATACGCCATAATGCACTCCGCAACCTTAGTGGCATTGACAGTGTCGGTCTTATTTATTGCAAGTATAACCGGTATCTCCTGCTTGTTGAAGCGTTTAAGGAGTGAGGTCTCAATATCGGACACCGACTTTGCGGCATCCACCACAAGAATCGCCGCATCAACCTCACCGATTGCGGAATTGATGGTCTTTACCATATAATCTCCAAGCTTATTCTTGGGAGAGAGCATACCGGGAGTATCAAGGAAAACAAACTGATTGTCTCCCTCTGTAAGTATACCGGTAATTCGGTTTCGTGTAGTTTGAGGTTTACTTGAAACTATGGATACCTTCTCGCCGAGAATGGCGTTAAGAAGAGTTGATTTTCCCACATTTGGGCGTCCGACTATAGCTATAAAGCCTGTTTTTGTCATTTTCTTATATCCTTTTGGTGTATTCGTTATGCGGTAATAAAGTATATTACAATTATACCACAAGCACTGCCGTTTGTCTATAACGAAATTTTATCGGGTAATCCCCATATATTCGAGTATTGCTTCCTGCTTCTGGCACATTTCCTTTTCATCCTCCTCGGAAGTCACATGGTCGTATCCGAGAAGATGAAGCACGGAATGTACGGTAAGAAACGCCACTTCGCGTGTATAGCTGTGACCGAATTCCGCCGCCTGTGCGCGTGCACGCTCAAGCGAGATTACGATGTCGCCGAGTATAACGGCTTCGTTGCCCATATTGATATCATACTCGCCGTCCTCGCTCATCATGGGGAAGGAAAGCACATCCGTTGCAGAGTCGGTATCACGGTGCTCACGGTTTATCTCGTGTATGCCCTCATCGTCTGTAAATGTTACGGAGACCTCCGCACTGCACTGAAAATCCTCGTATGCAAGGGATGCGTATATCGCCGCCTTTACAAGACAGCGAAGCTCCGCTGTTACGTTTTCTTTGTCCTGCTCGTTTGTAAAATGAATATAATGTCTCATTGTTCATTGTCCTTTCTCATCTTATACTTCTGCTTTGATTTATCGTAATTTTCATATGCCAAAATTATTTTTTGAACAAGTCTGTGGCGTACCACATCGTGCTCACTGAAGCGGTGCACTGCGATATCGTCAATGCCCTCAAGTATTTTCACCGCCTCCGCAAGACCGCTCTTTTTGCCGAAAGGCAGGTCCGTCTGCGTAAGGTCTCCCGTAACGACCGCTTTGGAGTTGAATCCGAGACGGGTTAAGAACATTTTCATCTGTTCCGGAGTGGTATTCTGTGCTTCGTCCAATATAATAAACGAATCGTCAAGAGTACGTCCGCGCATATATGCAAGGGGGGCTATCTCAATCACGCCGCGCTCTATATATCGCTGATACGCTTCCGTGCCAAGCATCTCATAAAGCGCATCGTAAAGGGGGCGCAGATACGGGTCGATTTTGTTCTGAAGGTCGCCCGGCAAAAATCCCAGCTTTTCTCCGGCTTCAACCGCAGGTCTGGTCAGGATTATGCGTTCCACCTGCTTTGACTTCAGCGCGGTCACAGCCATTGCCACGGCAAGAAACGTCTTACCTGTACCGGCAGGGCCAACTCCCATAACAACAGTATTCTTTTTTATGGCATTTACATATTTCTTCTGTCCGACGGTTTTTGCCTTTATGGGTTTTCCGCGTGTGGTAAGGCAGATAGCATCGTCGTCAAGCTCGGAAAGCTCGTTTTTCTTTCCGTCACTTACCATGTCAATAACATAATCCACATTCTGCTCGGTAAGAGCGTTATTGAGCTTTGCCATCCGTTTAAGATAGCCAAGGGCATCCACCGCGCGCTCCACTGCGGCAAGGTCGGCACCGTTTACACTTACCGCGCTTCCGCTGGTGTTTACACTGTCACGAGACCTTATTGTGACCCCGAAGGCTCTCTCCAATTTTTCAAGATTGGCATCCAGCTCACCGAACAGTATAGCAGTCTGTTCCGGTGAATCTGTCAGTATTATTTTTTCAGGCATATTATTTCTCCTGTATATTAGTTGTCCGTATATATGGGGCGCTCCTCGGCGATGTCGCAAATGACTGTAAGCTCACAGTCGATAATATAAGCATTCCCCGAAAGTCCTGCGGAAATTTTTCGCGAAACCAATTCACACCCCGAAGTAAGTGCCGTGCATTCATCTCTTAATCTGCGGTATGCCTGCGCCTTGGCTTCTTCCTCGGTAAGGATGACCGGCACACGCTCATATTCCGAAAAAACCATTTCGCTCATAGCTATGGGAAGCTCTACGGTGTCAAAAACACGAAGTCTTTTTTGCCTATTCGACATCTCATATTCTATTTTATCATATTCTTGTGACATTTTCTCTGTGTTTTCGAAAAATTTAAGTGAAATTCCAAAAATGTTCAAATATTTTTCACTGTACTGATTGCCCGTAGCATTAAGAACGTAAGATTCAAGAGGAACTTCAATATGAGCACTGCGTTTCACCTCTGCCATCACACTGCCCATGGCATGGGAGAACATAAGACCGTGCTTCCCCTCTGTAATGCCCGATGCAAGCAGTTCACCGCGCCGCACAAGCTCGTCTGTGCGCGCAACCGGTGTGCCTCGCAGTATCTCCATGTATTCGATAATACCGTCTTCCCTCGCAACCAAATTATGAGGGGCATCTTCATCAATTATTCTGTCCGGCAGCTTCATCTCGCGCACTTCTATGTGCGCCGCCGTCCCTCTCACGTTAACGGATATCCAGGAGATATCGTCGTATTTAAGCAAAAAGCTGTTGTGGAGGTCGTCGAAATCAACCTTAGGTATATACGTGCCGATTCCGCATCCAAGTGCGTCAAGCCGCTGGGTTATAACGTCGGAGGGTATGTCAGTATTTCCCGATACATCGACGGTCCATATAAACTGCTCGGACAGCCACAGTACCGCAAAAAACAGCAAAACTCCTATAGGTATTCCCCACCTGCGCCGATAGCGGTGAACAAGATACAAAAGTCCGTGACGGGAAACGCATTCTGCGCTGATACCTTTGTTTTCGAGAATATGCTCCACCGCCTTGCAGTCGCGCATGGGAAGTGTAAAATACAGCTCACCGTCAACTACGCGCATTTTACGGACATCAGCACCTGACAGCGTCAGCGTATGTGCCGCGGCATTGGCATTCTCGGAGGATATGCGGTAGCTTTGAGAGCCGAAAAACCAATTTATAACTTTAGCCGTCATCCGCCACCCGACCTTCCTCGCCGTAGCAGATGTTTGATATCACTCCGCTTACCGACACACGACCGCCCGAAAAGCTGCGAAGCTCAAGTCCGCTCCCTCTGACCGTCAGCAGTCCGTCGCACAGAATAAGTATAACCAAATCATCGGTATATGTAACAAGCCCCTCACAGCCGTCAACGCACAGCTCGCGGTTTCCTACCGCCTCAATAAATGAAATCTTTCCGAAAGTACCGACAGGTATATCAAGCGTTTCACACAGTCGCTGTGAGAACGGTTTTTTATTTTTTTTACTCATATTAACTCCCCGACCAAGCATAATTGTTAGTGAAGCCAACTACAGTGTCGGTTTAATAATATGAATTAAAGGCTGTGATTATTATAATGACCGCAAAAATAACGCGCCGTATATCAAAAGAATACCAAGTCCCGCGTGTCGATACCGCACTTCTTTGGATTGCCTGTATCTTTGTAATGGGATATTTTTTTAAAGCACCTGCACTTGCCGCGCAGTCTGTAAAAAAATCGCTTACAATATGCTCCACGGGACTTATTCCGTCTCTTTTCCCGTTCATAGTACTTGTGGGCATAATAAACCGCTCGGGACTGTCCTTGTACATATCAAACCTTATGGGCGGACCTGTCGCCAAACTGCTCGGCATACGCAAAGAAGCGGTGTACGCTCTGCTCCTCGGTTTTGTTGGCGGCTTCCCCATAGGTGCTATATGCGTGCGTGAGCTGTATGAATCGGGAATGCTCGAAAAAATCGAAGCTGAGGAGCTTCTTGGCACGGCAAACAATGCAAGTCCTGCATTTTGTATAGGTACCCTTGGAATAGCCATGTATAAAAACGCCGGATTTGGCATCCGGCTCTATCTCTGTCAGCTTGCCGCCGCCCTTATCATATGCTGTATATGCCGAAAAAAGCCTGAATCGGACACGCCGCAACCGATAAAACACACCGCACCGCCCCTGTCTGACACACTGACGGAATCCGTAAGCCAAGGGGGACTTACAATGCTTAAAATATGCTCCTTTGCGGTGTTTTTTGCCGTTATAGGAGATGCCGCCTGCCTAGCCGTGGAATACGCCGCAGGTGAATACGCCGCCGCACTCTGTGCATCCTTTTTTGAGCTTACCTTGGCAGGACAGCGGCTGTGCGCCTATCCCGGTGCCACATCGGCGGCAATATGCGCCTTTGCTGTTGGTTTTGCAGGACTTTCGGTGCATATGCAGACAGCCTCAGTGCTGTCCGGCAGCGGACTCTCTATGAATCACTATTTTAAAAGAAAGCTTGCGCAAGGACTTCTGTCAGCACTGCTTATGGGGCTTACTTATTCCATGGGTTTCGGGTCATAGGGATAAAATCGCGCATTTTTTCCGGCAACTATAACCTGACCGTACAGCTTTACTCCAATCGCGCCAACTGAGCTTCCGATTGTCTCCATCGCTCTCATATCGTGAGAGGATGCCTTAGCCTCGAAAAGGTCGGGATGTGAGTGAGCCACAATGAGTTTTCTTGAATTGTGATACGTTGCAAAGAGCAAAATGTCCGCAAGGGGAACGCTTATTTTTCCCTGCACGCCGGCTGACAGCATTTCTACAGCAACAAGGCGATCTTCTGCGTCAAGCACCGCCGCCCAAAATTCTTCCTTTCGCGACGGCTTCATGGTGTGAAGAAACAGGTCGCAAAAATCCTCGACCTTTCGCCCTACACAGTATTTTTCCTCTTTGACAGAGGCAATCTTGCCGGCAAGCAGTATAAGCATCGCTCCGTGGTGAGTCATGCCCTCAACACGCATAAGGTCGGAATAATCGGCAAGAAAACACCGTCTGAATGAGCCGAAATTATCGTACAGCCCCTTCATCACGGTATCAAGCCGTCCTTTCGCGCTTGTAAATGAAAGGAGCAGTGCAAGCAGCTCCTCGTCGCTCATATTATCCCGCATCTTCTCGTCGGAGAAGTGCTCCTTTAATATCTCTTTGCAGTTTTTATCGTTGAAATCCACTTTTCTCATAACATATCATCTGCTGCGGACGTTTTCCTCCGCATATTATATATTAGCCCAACTCGCCCTGTTTTCAGGGGCGAAAATTTGACTGTATACGACTTTCCGTGTCGAAAAACAGCATACGATTTTATTGTGATAATCTGTATTTTTGCTTGATAATTCCCATTTTTTGTGTTACAATATATACAGTACATAAAAGCTGGAGGAGGCACCAACATGAACCGCATAAAAGACATAAATATAACACACAGCAACAGACGTCCCACATCCGAGGCATGGTGCGCCGCCTCCGGTGGTCGCACAACGTATGCCGGAAGCCGTGAGGAAGCACTGTCACGCCACAAACGCGCTCTTGAAGCATACGGCATGATGACAGGTGCACTGAAGCTTTGCGCAGAATATTCGTCCTGCTCCAAGAATTAATAAAAGACTGCTCCACGAATTGTGGGGCAGTCTTTTGTTATATAATTTAGCGAATATTCCGTATGCACCCGAAATATCATCTCTGAAACTTCCCACGACCCATAAATATTATACTATAATCGTACATTTCTGTCAATATATGATACAGTAAAACTTTTGTAGGTCATTTGTCCGTTTCGGTTTCAGACCGAGGCTCATCTTTGCCCTCTTTTAGCTGTTTTTTGTAATATGCCCATGAGTAAAAAACAGGGGCGAGCACCATAACAGCAACCACACCGAAAAATGTGAATACAACAACCTTCGGGGGCAGGAACATCATCGCGAGAATACAGAGTCCGCCAACTGTCCATATCCGACCCGAAAAACGGTGAGTCCTGTTCCAATTCTCCTCATTCTCAAGCGTCCATTTGATTCGCACGCCGATAAAACGGTTGCGCCTGCACTTGGGAAGATAATTTCCGATAACGATAAATAAAACTCCCATAAGCGCCATTATAGTGCTGACCACATTTATTCCCATCCCCAGTGCCTCGGCATAGATAATTCCACCTACAATCAGCGACATGAACGGTACAATAAAAAAGCACAAGGACAGAACCTTGCCGCTCTGAGCACGGCTTTTTTGGTCACACGCGGTAAAAAGCAGACAAAGCAGGTGGAACGCAAGCAAAATAAGCGGCATCCCGAACACGGCAAAGCCTTTCGAGCTTGTGGCATCGCCTGTTCCGTCAATACCCCAATGCGTAGTCATGCGTGGCGGTAAGCTATCCCACATTACGACACCCACAACTATGGGAAGCAGTATAAGAAGCGAGGATATTATAAACTTCCACTTGTTTTTCTTAAAAAATTCAACCATTATCATTTTCTCCTTTCAAACCCGAGATCCACAGCATAACATCTTCCAGCACCGACGTGTTAAGCTGGTAATAAATATACTTTCCCTCTCGCTCGTCGCGTATGAGATCCGCATCTTTAAGCACCGACAAATGCCGCGATATGGATGCTCCTGTAACGTCAAATTTGTCAACTATATCTCCGGCTGACATTCTTCCGCTTTTAAGAAGATTGAGTATCTCCCGACGCGTAGGGTCGGCAAGTGCTCTCAGCGTATTTTGTATTGCCACTTCATCACCTCATTTAACATTTAGCCTAATTGTTAAATATATTATATCATTAACCTCCCCGTTTGTCAATAGGGGAGGTTAAAATTTTTATTTATTTTTTCCCATCAGTTCGTTCTTCTTGTACTGCATCATATAAAGCTCGTAGTATCTGCCCTTCTTAGAAAGCAGTTCCTGATGGTTGCCGGACTCAACGATCTCACCGTGGGAGAGCACAATGATATTATCGGCGTGCTGTATTGTTGAAAGTCTGTGAGCAACGATGAGCATAGTACCGATATTCATCATTTTTTCAAGAGAATCCTGAATAAGCAGTTCAGTCTCGGTATCAATGTTGGCGGTTGCTTCATCAAGTATCATTACCGCAGGCTTGTGTATGATCGTTCTGGCAAAGGAGAGGAGCTGTCGCTGACCGGCAGAGAAATTATTGCCGCGCTCACGCACTTCTTCGTCAAGACCGTCCGTCAGCTTATCAATAAACTTGTCGGCGTTGACATATCGGCAGGCGTCCATCACCTCATCGTCGGATATACCCTCGCTCCGAAGCAGAATATTGCTCCTGATAGTTCCGGAGAACAGGAACACATCCTGAAGCATCTGTCCGAAATGACGTCTTAAGGATGATATTTTTATTTTTCTTATATCAATTCCGTCAATGAGTATCTGACCCTTTTGTATGTCGTAATTGCGGCAGATGAGTGAGAGAATCGTAGTTTTGCCCGAGCCTGTAGAGCCTACAAATGCCACTGTCTCCTTGGCGTTCACCTTAAAGGATACACCGCGAAGCACCCATTCATCGGGCACATAAGAAAACCACACGTCACGGAATTCTATATTTCCTTCAATATGCTCAAGCTCTATGGCATCGGGAGCGTCTACTACCTCAGGCTTTATGTCTAAAATAGTAAATATTTTCTCCGCCGAAGCAAATGCAGACTGGAGCCAATTGAACTGTTCCGCAAGATTCTGGATAGGGTTGAAGAATTTCGAGATGTACATATAAAACGTCACAAGCGTGCCTGCGGAGATGGTTTGTCCGAGGAAGCTTACGTTTCGTATGTATCCACGTCCGCCAAGATACAAAAGGCACAGGACAGAGGAGATATACAGCATATATACAAAGGGGCGGAAGATGCCGAACACGAATATCTGCTGACGCTTGGATTTGCCAAGTGCCTTATTTTTTTCGTCGAACTCCGCCATCTTGAAATCCTCGCGGTTGAATATCTGTATTATCTTCATACCGGAAAGATTTTCGGAGAGGAACGTGTTTATATCCGTAGTTCCGTCCTTTACACGTCTGTAGGCGCGGCGGGAGAATTTTCTGAATATGACTGTGAACAGCACAATGAACGGCACAAAGCATAAGACCATCAGTGTAAGCTGATAATTAAGGCACATCATAGCTGTCAGCACGCCGATGATTATGAAGCTGTTCTTTACAAGGTTTACAATAATATTTGTAAACATCATGGAAAGAGCGTAGGTGTCGTTTGTTGCGCGTGTAACAAGCTTGCCCACAGGATATGTGTTAAGCTGTGCGTGAGACAGCGATTCGATGTGAACAAATAAATCCTCACGGATATTCGAAACGATCTTCTGTCCTGTTTTTTGCAGAATTATCGCCTGCACGTAGGTGCATATAAGTGATACTACAAGTATCGCCGCATACACAGCTACAGCGGCAAAAAGCCTTGGAAGCTCAAAATCGTCCTTGATCATCTCCTCGATATTTCCCACGATCAGCGGTGAGATAATATCGTAAGCGATTGAAAACAGCATAACAAGGAGCACGATAATAAAATTCTTAAGATAGGGCTTTGCGTAAAGAAGCAGGCGTTTTGTTATTTCGGAGTCCTTCATATATCGGTCAAAGCCGATAGCTTCCTTGCGGTCCTTTATGGAAAAATACGCCGCTGTAAATATTATGGACAGTGCTCCGATAACTCCGCCCACAACAAGAAGCGGATAAAATTCCATCATGCTTACTCACCCCTCTCCTCGTCAAGCTTCTGAAGCTCTACCATTCTGCGGTAATCCTCGCATTTCTCGTAAAGCTCGGTGTGAGTTCCCACACCCGCAATACAGCCGTCGTCAATAAAGATTATCTTATCCATTTGTTCTATGGTGGTAATACGGTGAGCCACGAGGATGGTGGTTTTACCCTTTCTTATTTTGCGCAGATTGTCAAGTATGACCTTCTCCGTCTTAACATCAACCGCCGAAACAGAGTCGTCAAGTATAAGTATGGATGCGTCCTTCATAAGCGCGCGTGCGATGGAAATACGCTGTTTCTGTCCGCCGGATACGGTAACACCGCGCTCTCCAAGCACAGTCTTATAAGCATCGGCAAATCCCATGATGTTTTCATGCACATCTGCCATCACAGCCGCATTTTCAATTTTCTCTGCATCCTTACTGTCGGAAGCAAAGGAGATGTTGTTTTCAATGGTGTCACTGAACAGGAAATTGTCCTGAGGGACATATGCCGCATACTTTCGTACAGTATGTATCGGTATGGTATTTACATCTTTTCCGTCAAGGAAAAGCGTGCCGTCCGCCACATTGTATGTGCGGAGCAAAAGGTCCACCACCGTGGTCTTGCCTGATCCTGTTTTTCCTATTATGCCGACATTCTCACCCACATTTATTTTAAAGGAAACATCACGAAGCGCGTCAAAGTCCGCGTCGGGATAACGGAATGTGAGATTTTTAAATTCTATCTCGCCGCGAATAGCATCACCCGTTGAGAGTCCCTCACGGTCGATTACGTCGGGTTTACTATCAAGAAGATCACTGATACGCTTAAGTGATGCCTTGCCGCGTGAGGTCATGCCTATAAGCTCAGATACCGCCATTATGGGCCAGACTATAGTTGTGAAATATCCAATAAACTCCACAAGCTGCCCTGCGTTGAAAACATCCGCATAAACAAGATATCCGCCGTATCCGAGAATAACGCATATTACAGACTCAACAAAAAGTGTCACGAAAATATTAAGAAGCGTTGATACCTTAACATATTCAACATTGGCGTTCTCATTATCCTTGTTGAGCCATCTGAACGCCATAAGCTCTGCTGTCTCTTTGACAAAAGCCTTTATTACAGCAATACCCGAAAAGCTCTCCTGCGCGAAATCAGACAGCTTCGCCGTTACTTCCTGGCGTTTGTCCCATTTATCGGTCATGCTTTTGCCAACTATAGTTCCAACGCTGAGAAGAAATACCATGGGTATAAGCGACAATACGGTAAGGAGAATATTCATTCCTGCCATTTTTATAATGGCAAGCACACCAAGGAACAGAGCATCCGCAAGCATAAGTATGCCAGAGCCGAAGCAGTCCTGCACGGTTTCAAGATCGTTTGTAAACAGGGACATCATACTGCCGACCTTGTTTTTGTGGTAATACTGCTGGGATAACTCCTTGCAGTGGTCGAACATTCTGCCGCGAAGATCCGTCTCCACCTTTATGCCTGCTCCGAAAAAGCAAATACGCCATAAAAAACGTCCGATTACCATAGCAAGTATTATTCCAAGCAGGGGCAGACAGATATGGTCAAGCAAAAAGTCCATATCGAATGCTGTAATAACGCCGTCAAAATTCACCGCGCCGTTATTAAGCCCGTTTACCACCATTCTGTAAAGCTCCGGAACTATAAGCTGAAAATAGTCTACCAATATAAGTGCCGCGATTCCGAGAATAAGCGACGGTGCATATTTTAAGTAGTACCGATTGATGTGCTTTCCGAATATCAAAGTAACAGTGCCCCTCTCATGAAAAATCATGCCGAATTTATGCATGTCTTATCAGTATATCATATTTTTTAGTCAAAATCAAGAGAAAATCCCAAAATATATGCCCCTACTATAAATAGAGCACAAAAAAGCGTATTTTTTCGCCTCGGTGCTTGAAAAATCCGCTTTTTGGAGCTATAATAGATATACAAGTACGGCATATGAAAGGAAAAGGTTACAAATATGAAAAAAGCAGTAATGTACGGTGCCGGCAACATCGGAAGAGGATTTATTACCGAGCTCTTCTCGAAATCCGGATATGAGACCGCTCTTATCGACGTTAACAAGGCGGTTATCGACAAGCTGAATTCTGAAAAATGTTACCCCATAAAAATAGTATCCGAAAAGGGTATGTTCGAGGAAACTATTACAAATATCCGCGGAATTGACGGCATGAATGCCGATGCTGTGGCAGATGAAATTGCAACAGCTGACGTAATGGCAACAGCCGTTGGCGTGAACATTCTTCCTCGAATCGCAGGAAATATCGCAGAGGGCTGCCGCCGCCGCTTTAAGGCTACCGACGCACCTCTTAATATCATCATCTGCGAAAATCTTATAGATGCGGACAAGTATTTGGCAAAGCTCATAAAAGAGAAGCTTTCCGATGATGAAATAAAGCTGTTTGACGAGCGCATAGGACTTGTTGAGGCGTCTATCGGACGCATGGTGCCCATAATGTCCGAGGAAATGCAGGAGGGCAACATCCTTAAGGTTTGGGTTGAACCGTACTGCGAGCTTCCCGTTGACAAAAACGGATTCAAGGGAGAGATCCCGCATATCGTCAACATGGTTCCCTTTACGCCCTTTGAATACTTTATACAGAAGAAGCTGTTTCTCCATAATATGGGACACGCGGCAACGGCGTATTACGGCATCATGGCAGGCAAAAGCGAGATCGCCGAAGCAATTGCCGTGCCGGAGATATACGAAAAGGTAAAAGCCGCTATGCTTCAGTCCGCATTGGCACTTTCAAAGGAGCACGGTGTTCCGTACGGCGAAATAGAGCACGCCGCAGAGGATCTTCTTCACCGTTTCGCAAATCCCCATCTCCACGATACCGTGACCCGTGTGGGACGTGATGTACTTCGCAAGCTTGCAAAGGGAGACCGCATTATCGGTGCCGCACTCCTCTGTGAAAAGCACGGTCTTCCAAACGATGCCATCCTTGAAATCGGCGCGGCGGCTGTGATGTTCCCGGGGGATGCGGATGAATTTTCAGCAAAGCTACATGAGATGATCGCCGCTGACGGTATCATGAAAGCATTGGCATCTGTGTCGGGACTTCCGGAAGATTCCGAAATGCTTAAGAAGATTGCAGACATATACAAGCAAATGGCCTGAATCAGACAAGTCACAGTTAAGGACAGCCGCTTTTTGCGGCTGTTCTTTTTGTCTGCCGCAAATAACGCACCACTTTTATCGTGTTTTTTACAAAACCCCTGTACAACTGCGCCAAATTGTGGTATACTATAAGACATAATAAGTATTCGGAGGTAAGAAAGATGCAAACTATACCGCAGATATCGGTCGGTGACATCCTTGAAATGAAAAAGCCGCATCCCTGCTCCAAAAAAAGCGTGTATTTCCGCGTTTTACGGGTTGGAAGCGATATCAGAATCGTATGCGAGTCCTGCGGCAGAGATCTTACCATGCCGCGAATCAAGCTTGAAAAAGGCATCCGCCGCATAATACATGAATCAGACAAAAACTGTTGAATACAGCCATACTTCAGGAAGGAATCATACGATGGATAATAACGTATCAGGCAATATAGATACCACCGCAGACACGGGCACACCTTACTCTCGGCGCACGCTGTGGCACCGTCTCACATCACCCTTTGACGGTATGAACCATATTTTCTTAGCATTTCTCTTTCCCGTGCTCATTATGGCACTAATATATATCGCAATCGAGGTTTACCCCTTCGGAAAAAATTCCGTATTGGTGCTTGACCTCAACGGACAGTACGTTTACTATTTTGAAGCAATGCGCGATTTTTTCCGCGGTGAGCAGGGAATACTCTACTCCTTTGAGCGCGCTCTCGGCGGTGAATTTCTCGGTATTGTGGCATACTACCTCGCAAGTCCATTCACTTTTATAACCGCGCTGTTTCCGGAAGGAATGATAACCGAATCTCTTTATACCATCCTTCTTTTAAAGTGCGGTCTTACAGGCTTCAATATGTGCGTATATCTGCACAAGTCTCATCCCACAAAGGCAGTGCATGAGGTAATTTTCTCGATAATATATGCCCTGACCTCATACGCTGTGGTAATGCAGCACAACACCATGTGGATAGACTGCGTGCTGTTCTTTCCCCTCATTCTCCTTGGAATGGAATCTGTTATAAAATACGGCAAATTCAAGCTTTACGTATTCACCTTAGCGGCGGCGGTATTTTCAAACTTCTACATCGGATATATGGTGTGCATCGGCGTTGCGGCATACTTTTTCTTCTGTTATTTCTCATTGACTCCCGATGAGCGTAATCCTCTTGGTGAAAGAGGGCATTTTGTAAAGTCCCTTGGAAGAGTGGCACTTTTCTCGGTCATCGCTATCGGCATGGCGGCACTTATAATAATTCCGGCATACTATTCGCTGAGCTTCGGCAAGAACACATTCTCTGAGCCGAGCTATGAGTTCAGCCAGCGCTTTGATTTTCTTGACCTGATATCAAAAATGTACCCGGCATCCTACGATACCGTGCGCCCCGAAGGCTTGCCATTCGTATTTTCGGGTACGCTTACTCTCATAATGCTTCCCGTGTTTTACCTTATAAAGGAAATATCCCCGAGAAAGAAGATCGCCTGCGGTCTTATAATGGCTTTCTTTATTTTCAGCTTCAACGGAAGCACAATAGACCTTATATGGCACGGCTTCCAGCGTCCCAATTGGCTCAACTACCGTTACAGCTTCATGTTTTGCTTCATGATAATATTCATGGCATATCTTGCGTTTGAGCACATAAATAAAATCGACAACCGTACCATACTCGGCACAGGCGCAGTGCTCGGACTGATACTCGTGATTCTTCAAAAGCTGGAATATGAGAATCTCGATGACCTTATGGGAATATGGTTCGGTATCGGATGTATCGCAATTTATATGATACTGCTTTCGGGATGTACGCGCGGATGGCTTGAAGGGGCCGTACCGTCCATACTTCTTGTGTTCGTAATGCTGGAGCTGTTCTGCAACGGTCTTGCAGAGGTAGTTTCCCTTGACGATGATGTTCACTACAGCTCGCGCACGTCCTACCGCAGCTTTATTGACAAATGGACTCCCGCCGCAGAGTTTGTGCGCGAAAATGACAGCTCGTTCTACCGTACCGAAAAAACCGCGCACCGCAAGACAAACGATAATTTCGCGCTGAATCTGCGCGGCCTTTCAAATTCCACCTCTACGCTGAACAAGGCTCAGATTGATTTTTTACAGGATATGGGCTACGCCTCAAAATCACATTGGTCAAAGTATCTTGGCGGCACTCCCGTATCTGACAGTCTGCTGTCGGTTAAATATTTACTGTCTGACGATGAAACTGAAATAAATCCGCTGTGGGGCGAGGCCATATGGAGGGATGAAGAAAATCTTACCGCCGTATACGAGAATAAATATGCACTCCCCCTCGGCTATATGGTATCACCGACGGTAGCGGACATTGACCTTGACGCATACGATTCCCCCTTTGAGCGCATGAATGAGCTTGTGTCCTTAATGCTCGGCGAAGAAGATACCCTTTTGCTGTTCAAGCCGTATAAAAATCTTGTCCCCACCACAGACAATCTTGATATGTCCTATGTGACGGGACACCGGAAGTACAAAAAGGTTAAAACGGGTTATGAAGGCAAGCTGACATACGAATTTACACCTGTAAACGACTATGAAGTGTTTGTATACTTCCCAAGCGATTACAGACGCGATGCAAAGCTGAAGCTGAACGGCGAGGATGTCTCCGAATATTTCACCAATGAAACTCACCGAATCGTATCTCTCGGCAGTCTGCCGGTAGGCGAAAAGGCAATCGTCACACTTACGCTTGACAAAGACGACATCTATCTTGGAAGCGGCACCGATTATTTCTATTATCTCGACGAGGAGCTGTTCCGCCAGGTAATGCCGCGGCTTTTGGAACACGGATATGATATCGCCGATTTCACAGACAGCCGTTTTTACGGCACAGTCACTGTACCGAGTGACAGAACCGCCTTTATGCTGACTATTCCCTACGACGAGGGCTGGAAAGTGTATGTAGACGGTGTTGAGACCGAAACCGCGCCGATTCTCGAAGCCCTCACATCGGTTGAGCTTACAGAGGGAACTCACACCGTAGAGCTTCGCTATCGCCCGTGGTGCGTAACCTACGGCATCGCGGTATCTGCGGCATCTCACGCGGTCTTGCTCGGATTTATTGCAGCTGATGCATTTATAAAACGACGCCGCAAAACAGAAGATATCTGTAAATCGCCGCAGTAATCAAACAAATATCCCCACGGAATTCATAATCCGTGGGGATCGTTTTTTCAATCCAAATATATTGTTTTACCTGTGCGTGCAGATTCGTAAATAGCATTAACGATACGCACACTCTTGATAGCTTCGGTGGGAAGTATCTGAGGATCTCTGTCCTCAATAACTGCCAGAACCATATCCTCAACCATAGATTTGTGTCCCGTTATAACGGTGGGATCTGCCTTCTCCACAGCTCTGTTTCCGCCGCCGTATTTTCCCAGCATATCCTCCTCTTCCTCATCCTCGTCATCAGAATCACGGAGCTTCCACCGCTTCAGTACATCCGCGTCGGCTTCAATAGTACCGCCTGTACCGTAAAGCTGGATATCCGTGCTGATTCCGGGATATGCGCAGGTCGTGGAAACAAATGTCGCCGTCGCCCCGCTCTTGAATGTGATAACGGAAGCCGTCATATCCTCAGTCTCAATATCGTGGTCGTAGATACCCATAGTTGAATGTACACTTGCCACATTCCCCATAAGCCACTGCATAATGTCAACGGTATGCACCGCCTGATTCATAAGCGATCCGCCGCCGTCCATTTCCCATGTGCCGTGCCAGCCGATATAATAATTGGCGTCTCTATACCATTTTACCGCAAAATTTGCAAGGACCATCTTACCAAGCCGCCCTGCATCAATCGCTTCTTTTATGGGCTTCATCACCGCATTGTTTCGGTTTTGAAGAATAACTCCTGCTTTCATGCCCGTGCGCAGACGTGCATCTTCAATGCGCAAAGCCGCATCAACGGTTATATCAATAGGCTTTTCCACAAGAACGTGCTTGCCTGCCTCCATTGCCCGAACGGAAAAATCCGCGTGCATGGCAGAGGGCAGACAGATGCTTATAATATCAACCTCGGCATCACATATAAGCTCATCAAAATTAAGATACGCTTTAGTGCCGGGATATGACTCAACCACCCGATCAAGCTTTTCCTGTATAATGTCGCACACAGCCACAAGCTCACAGTTTTCGGATTCGGCAGCCGCCTGGACGTGTGCTTTTCCAACACCAAGTCCAACTACAGCATATCCGATTTTTCCATTCTTCATTTTCAAGGTCTCCTACATAAATAAATCAATGTTTTTTGCATTTCAGGCGTCTTTTAGCAGTGCCTGTCATAATTATACTACCGAAAATTCAAAATGTAAAGGCTTTTTTGAAAATCGTGTGCAAATTCAGCGCAAATCTGTCTTTTTTAATTATTTTTCGCAATATACCGTCCTTCAAATCACATTTTTGAGATAAATACCATACCTACTCCGCAAAACAGCAAAATTAAAAGGGAAGACGCTTCCGTCTTCCCCTTTAACCATAATCATAACTTGCGGTATTACTTGGACTTGCGCTTTCTCGCTGCTTCAGACTTCTTCTTGCGCTTTACGCTGGGCTTTTCGTAATGTTCTCTCTTACGAAGCTCGGAAAGAACTCCGGATCTTGCGCACTGTCTCTTAAATCTGCGAAGAGCGCTGTCGAGCGATTCATTCTCTTTTACTCTGACTTCTGCCATTCTAAATTCCCTCCCTCCGCAAGTGCACAGAAAACTGCTGACAGTTTTCCGAGATAAACAGTGTAGTGTTTTTTTATCTCCAAAATATTATACTATAAAATACCGCCGATGTCAAGTAGTTATATAAAATTTGAGCAGTATTTTTTCATTTTTTTGCGCCAAAACAAATACAGCCTCGCCGTATCTGAAAAATCAAGGCTGCCTTTTTTGAGGACAGCCTTGATGATTTTTATTTTACTACTATATTTACGATCTTTCCGGGAACGCTGATTTCCTTGACAATGGTCTTGCCTTCAAGGAACGGCTTCATGCGCTCATCTGCCTTTACAAGCGCTATAGCGTCATCCTTTGAGGTGTCAGCAGGAATCTCCTTGGTGAATTTCAGCTTGCCGCTTACCTGTACCGCGATTTCAACGGTGGAATCAATAGTCTTGGATTCATCCCACGCCGGCCACTCGGAAACTGCGCAAAGTCCCTTGTTTCCAAGGCTCTCCCAGATCTCCTCAGAAATGTGAGGCGCAAAGGGGCAAAGCAGACGTACAAATACGCCAAGCTCGTCCTTTGTAAGCGAACCGCACTCGTAAATCTCGTTAATAAGACTCATGAGAGTTGCAATCGCTGTGTTGAATTTCATGTCCTCAATGTCAAGGGACACTTTCTTAACAGTTTTATGGAAAGAAGACTCAAGCTTTGCTGTAGCTCCCTCGCCCTTTACCATATCGCAAAGTCCTGCAACGCGGTCAAGGAAACGCTTACATCCGCGAACAGAATCATCGCTCCACGGAGTTGCAGAGGAATAGTCACCCATAAAGAGTACATACACGCGAAGAACGTCCGCACCAAACTTATCCACAACATCGTTAGGGTCTACAACATTACCCTTAGACTTTGACATCTTGTCGCCGTCCGGACCGAGAATAAGTCCCTGAGCTGTGCGCTTTGCGTAAGGCTCATCAACCGGTACTGCACCGATATCGTAGAGGAAGTGGTGCCAGAAGCGAGAATAGATCATGTGACGGGTTACGTGCTCCATACCGCCGTTATACCAGTCAACGGGCATCCAATATTCAAGCGCTTCCTTGGAAGCGAGCGCT
>CAJGCT010000018.1 GCA_904501985.1 uncultured Clostridia bacterium | reverse complement strand
GGCGCGGATTCGATACCTGCAGCAGCACGTGAGACGTGCTGCAAATAAGTACGCATTCAGAAAGCGAAGTTTTTTGAAAAGCGGCGTACTTAATACAGCTTCTCAAACTATCAAGTGTGATAAATATCGTACCTTCCCCAAACGGGGAAGGTACGATATTTGGCCCGCTCGACAGGATTCGAACCTGCGACCATCGGAATCGGAATCCGGTACTCTATCCAGCTGAGCTACGAGCGGAAATATCAAAATACCAATACATTATACCACTAAAAACCGAAATTGTAAACCCGATAACGGTCATTTTATTCCAAATCGTCAACTTGCACAAAAGTTTTTTTACAGTCTGTCTCAATTACACAATAAATCTTCGGAAATTGTCGATTTTTGACTGTACAATAGGTGAATATGAAGTGTGTGTTAGAAATTTCGCTTGCGAGAGGCGAAATTTTATGTTTAGTATAGACAATCACGAAAAAATATGATATAATATACTTTATATAATATATGTATAACCGATATAGTAAAGAAGGTGATGGTATGCGACAGATCGGTATTGTACGCGAGGTGAATGACGGCATTGCAATTGTTGAAGTGTCACGGAAGTCCGCCTGCGAGGGATGTCATGCGGCATCTGACGGTGAATGCTCCGCCTGCGTTTCATTCGGAGACAAAAAAACAACTGCAAAAGCTGATAATTCGGCAGGCGCAAATGTTGGCGACCGTGTTGTTCTGGAAACCGATTCACGAACCGTGATATTATATGCCGCGGCGGTGTTCCTTTTTCCGCTCATACTTGGAATCGCAGGATATTTTGCCCTCGGCGCACTGTCTTTTGCGGCAGCTCCCTACATCGGTGCACTCGGCGGCTTTGCGATGGCGTTTGTTATTGTGTGGCTCACACTTAACCGCAAAGCTTCAAAGCGGTGTGATATAAAGATCGTTCGCATACTGTAACTTTGGAAAATTTTATGTTAAAACACGCATCTAAAAATAAAATTTGGAATCTTAATGGAGCTTCATTCGACAAAGAAGCTGTCAGAGGGATTTCCACAGAGCTTGGACTGTCCCATGCCGCGGCAAGACTTCTTGCGGCGAGAGGGTATACGACCGCCGAGACGGCAGGGGCATTCATAAGAAAAGAATCCGGCTCGCTTTACGATCCGTTTATGCTTGCGGATATGGATAAAGCAGTTGACAGGATCTTGCTTGCCATTTCTAAAAAAGAGAAAATAGTTGTTTTCGGTGACTACGACGTTGACGGAGTTACATCCGTAACCGTTGTTTACAAGTATCTGTCAGGTCTTGGTGCCGATGTGCGCTATTACATACCCAACCGCGTCGGCGAGGGCTACGGTGTGAATATTGAGGCTCTGCGCAGCTTTGCCGCCGAGGGGTACACGCTGGTTATAACCGTGGATACGGGTATTACCGCATTGGATGAAACAGAAGAGGCGCGCTCGCTTGGTGTGGACATTGTCATAACCGACCACCATGAGTGCCGCCCTGAGCTTCCGTCTGCCGTGGCGGTGGTCAATCCGCGCCGACCCGACTGCCCCTATCCGTTTAAGGAGCTTGCAGGCGTTGGCGTGGCATTTAAGCTTTGCTGTGCCGTTGAGATAAAACGGCGCGGGGGAGATTATGTTGACGCCATAAAAGCTGTGTCGGCTGAGATGTGCCAATATGTTGCTATCGGCACGGTGGCTGACGTGATGCCGCTTGTTGACGAGAACCGCATTATAGTATGCTACGGACTTCATCGGCTTGAAACCACCGAAAACATTGGTCTGCGTGCACTCATGAGCGCATCGGGGCTTATCACAAAGGACAGCTTCGGAAACGTAATAAAGAAGCGCATCACATCCGCCGCGGTGGGATATACTCTCGCACCGCGCATAAATGCGGCAGGACGTATCTCCAGCGCAGAATTTGCCGTGGAGCTGTTTTTAACGGACAGTGAATCCCGTGCGAACGAGATCGCGGCAGAGCTTTGCGACACAAACCGCCGCCGTCAGGCAGAGGAAAACAGCATAATCGAGGAAGCTGAACGAAAGATAGCAGAGCAGTGCTCTGAGGATGACCACGTTATTGTGCTTGACGACGATCACTGGCATCACGGTGTTATAGGCATTGTGTGCTCAAGGCTCACTGAAAAGTACAATCTGCCGTCTATACTCGTAAGCTTTGAGCACAATACGGGAGAAACTCCGCTTCCGACGGATATCGGTAAAGGCTCCGGACGCTCTGTTGTGGGACTTAATCTCTTTGAGGCGCTTGAAGCCACATCGGAGCTTCTTCATAAATACGGCGGACACGAGCTTGCGGCAGGACTTTCAGTTGAGCGCGGTAAGCTTGCAGAGTTCAGACGTGCTGTAAACGAATACGCTAAAGAGAAGCTTTCGGGCGCACGGCTTGGGCGTATCATTGACATTGATCTTCTTCTCTGTCCGGAGGAAATAACCGTAAAGCTTGCAAAGGAGCTTTATCTTCTTGAACCCTTCGGCGTTGACAATGCACAGCCGGTTTTCCGTAGCGACAGAATGATAATTTCCGAGATAATCGCTTTAGCCGGCGGAAAGCACACAAAGCTTTCCCTCGCATCTCCCGGAATGCAGACGGTGTTTACCGCACTTTGCTTCGGAACTCCCTCGGCGGAGTTTGAATTTTCCGTTGGAGACGTTATTGACGCGGTGTACAGTATTGACATAAACGAATACCGCGGACGTCAGTCTGTACAGCTTCTTATTCGCGACATACGCCATGCCGCAGTTTCAAGAGTGCCCGAAAGGGATGACTTTGCGGCTTTGTATACCCATATCAGGGGTTTGAACGGCGGAATGCCGGTGCTTGTCACCACAGATGAGCTGTCCTCGGTGCTGTCGATGCCCGAAGATACGGTGATGTCCATGCTTGACATATTCAGTGAATTATCAATGATACGGTTTGTTCGCGGTGAGCGGTGTGAAATATCACTGCTTCCCGTAACAAAAAAGATACCGCTTGAAACCTCGCGGATTTTATCGGCACTGCGGAATAACGCTTCAGTGGGAGAGTGAGTTTTCCCGGCGTTTACCATAAAAAATGAAAGGCAAAAACTATGAGCGTTGACTATCAAACCTACAATTATGAGCCTATTTCGGGTCTTATTGAAATGCTTGCCCGAACCGGCAAAAAATATGATATTGACAAGATAAAGCGTGCGTTTGTCAAGGCGGATATGCTCCACGCAGGACAGTTCCGCGTCAGCGGAGACGCTTATATCTCCCATCCCATAGCGGTGGCTGAAATCGTTGCGGGACTTGAGCTTGACACAGATTCGATCTGTGCGGCACTGCTTCACGATACGGTGGAGGACTGCTCAGACAAGGTTGACTGCGAGGGTATACGCCAGGAGTTCGGCGAAGAGGTCGCTATGCTTGTTGACGGCCTTACAAAGCTTGTGTATCTTAAAATTGAGGACAAGGATGAGGCGGAGATCGAGAATCTTCGAAAGATGTTCCTTGCCATGTCAAAGGATATCCGCGTAATCTTCATAAAGCTTTGCGACAGACTTCACAATATGCG
Organism: uncultured Clostridia bacterium; assembly: GCA_904501985.1. Classification (GTDB taxonomy): domain Bacteria; phylum Bacillota; class Clostridia; order Oscillospirales; family CAG-272; genus Flemingiibacterium. Next base: position 30,485 of record CAJGCT010000018.1, on the reverse strand, counting down.
TACCCTTGATGCAAAGCCTGAGCCGAAACGCCGTGTGACGGCACTTGAAACCATGCACGTTTATGCGCCTCTTGCGCATAGGCTCGGTATGCAGAGGATCAAGCAGGAGCTTGAGCGTCACGCGCTCTCCTACCTTGACCCCATAGGCTTTGAGGAGGTACAGCGTGACATCGACAAAAAGTACGGAAATAACATAAACTTTATTGAGAACACCAAGGATAATGTTGCCTCAAAGCTCGGTGAGTACAATGTAAAATTCACCCTTGAGGGACGCGTGAAGTCCACATATTCCATCTACAAGAAGATGTACAATCAGAACAAGAGCTTTGATGAAATATACGACTTTTACGCTATCCGAATAATCGTTGATACGGAGCTTGAATGCTATACGGTGCTCGGTATTATCCACGAGATGTACAAATCTCTCCCCGGACGGTTCAAGGACTACATTTCAACTCCGAAACCCAATATGTACCGTTCGCTTCACACAACGGTAATCGGACGTGACGGTATACCCTTTGAAGTGCAGATAAGAACATGGGATATGCACCACGTGGCGGAATACGGTGTCTGCGCCCATTGGAAATACAAATCCGGTGCGGCGAGTGCCAACGAGATAGACCAGAAGCTTCAGTGGGTTGCAAAGCTGCTTGATTCGGATTCCGATATGCACGATCCTGACGAATTTCTGCGCTCGCTGAAAATTGATATGTTCCACGACGAGACCTTTGTGTTTACCCCCAAGGGCGACGTTATAGTGCTTCCTCAGGGCGCAACGCTTATTGACTTTGCCTACGCTATCCATTCCGCTATCGGTAACAAGATGGTGGGCGCAAAGATAAACGGCGCAATTGCAACTATAGATTCCTCGCCTAAAAACGGCGATATCGTCGAGATCATCACTTCCGGTGCTTCAAGAGGACCAAGCCGCGATTGGCTTAAGATCGTAAAGACCGGCGAGGCGCGCGGCAAGATCCGTCAGTGGTTTAAGAAAGAGAAGCGTGCCGAAAATATCGTTGTGGGTAAGGCAGAGGTTGAGCGTGAGCTTAAAAAATACAACCGCGCCTATACCGAATCTCAGCTTGAGGATATCGTTTCAGCTGTTGCTTCCCGTATCGGAATCACGTCCGGTGACGACCTTTACAACACCGTCGGCTACGGCGGACTTTCGGTAACAAAGCTTGCTTCAAAGCTTAAGGATGAATTTGAGCGGACAGTAACTGTTCCTCAGGAATCTGAAAGAATCACTGAGGTCTCACAGCTTAAGACGGTTGAAAAGCCCAAGCATCACCATTCCCAGAGCGGTATCGTTATTGACGGCGCGGATGGCTGTCAGGTGAAGTTTGCCAAGTGCTGCAATCCGCTCCCCGGCGATAATGTTGTGGGCTTTATAACCAAGGGCTTTGGCGTGTCTATTCACAAAGCAGACTGTCCCAACGTGATAAACGGAATGCAGAGAGAGGCTGACCGTGACAGATTTGTGTCCGCGTGGTGGGAAGTTGGAGCAGAGTGGGAGAAAACCAGCTTCGAGGCATTTATTCAGATATACTGCCGCGACACCATCGGACTTCTTGCCAACGTATCCGTGGCACTTGCCGATATGCGCGTGTCCGTAATATCCATAAGCTCTCAGAAATGCCAGAATGATTCTACAATTCTCAATCTCAGCATATCCTGTAAGAATACGGACCATGTAAACTCCATCGTGTCGAGACTTAAGGCTATTGACGGCGTTGTTGACGTAATTCGCGGATTTGCGTGATAAACTAAGGAGATAGTATGAAAAACGGGTCGTTTTTCATACCTGAAGTTTTGAGGCTTTCGCATCAATGATGCGAATTTCCCGACGGAAATCGCTGCAAAACTTCTGCTATTGTTAAGAAAGGGATAATCATAAAAATGAAAGCAATTATACAGAGATGTACTGCCGCTTCGGTTATTGCGGACGGTGAGCCGGCAGGGAAGATAGATAACGGTTTTCTCATTCTTCTCGGCGTACTGAAGGGGGACGACAAAACCGATGCCGACCTGCTTGCCGAGAAAATATCAAAGCTTCGCATTTTTGACGACGCCGACGGAAAACTGAATCTGTCCGTCAAGGATGTGGGCGGCGCGGCACTTGTGGTGTCAAACTTCACCCTTGGTGCGGATTACCGAAAGGGCAACCGCCCCGATTACTTTAATGCGGAGGCTCCCATGATGGCCAATGAGCTGTATGAATATTTCTCGCAGGCACTCCGCGACAGAGGTATACACACGGAAAACGGAGTGTTTGGCGCAGACATGAAGATAACACTCATGGCAGACGGACCTGTTACAATTGATATGGACAGCACGGTGCTGAAAAAATAAACTTTTCGGAGATGTGTCATGTATCTGAAAATTAACGGAGATTTAAACAAATACTATTTGCAGACTGTATGTATGCTGTTTTTCCCGGGCGCAACATTCTCGGAATCTGAAACCGAGGACGCACAGGAGTCGGCGGAGTTCACAAGATGCGATGTGGACGGCGGAGTTTCTGTGACTTGCCGCTTCAGAATCGGAGATTCTGCCGCAGAAGCATCAAAAACTCAGCTTTGTGATGATATACGCGGCTTTGATGAGGGAATAACCGAGCCTATGACAAGGGCGGCGAAGGTGGCGGCAGGACTCGCGGCACTTGAAGCCGGAAACGCCCTGTTCGGATGCCGTCCTGCCTGGGGCATACTTACGGGTATAAGACCTGCCAAGATTGCTTCTGAGCTTATATCGAAGCGTGACGAAAACGGTGCGCGTGTATTTTCATCGGAGCAGGCGAGAAACGTTCTTGCGAGGGACTATCTCGTAAGTCCCAAGAAAGCGGCTCTTGCGGTGGAAATTGCAAGAAGCGAGCAGAAGATAATACGACTTGCGGCGGACGGAGCTCCTTTTACCTGTTCGGTATATGTTTCTATCCCATTCTGTCCCTCACGGTGCTCATACTGCTCCTTTGTGTCTTATTCCACAAAGCGGCTTTTGTCACTGCTTCCCGAATACTTACTTCGGGTGTGCGAGGATGCGCGCATACTGCTTACACATCTGAGAGAGCGCGGATTCAAGGTGCAGACCGTATATATCGGCGGCGGCACGCCCACCACGCTTACGGAAGCACAGCTTGGCATACTTCTCGGCACTATTGCAGACAATATTCCAATAAAAAAGCTTAACGAGTTCACTCTTGAGGGCGGACGTCCCGATACCATAACAAAAGAGAAGCTTCAGATTGCAAAAGACTTCGGCGTGACACGCACCAGCATAAATCCCCAGACTATGAACGACGATATACTGAAAGCTATCGGCAGACGTCATACCGTGGCTGATTTTATGCGTGCTTTTGATGCCGCAAGAGAAGTCGGTATTCCGGAAATCAACACCGACCTTATTGCAGGACTTCCCGGCGACGGTTATCGCGGATTTTCACGCTCACTTGACAAAATTGTTCGTCTTGAGCCTGAAAATATTACCGTGCACACCTTCTGCGTTAAGAAATCCGCTGAGATACTGCGCCTTGACACGGAAATATACAACCGCAGTGCCGATGAGACCGTAAAGGCGGTGGATTATTCTCAGGTTAAACTTAAAAATTCGGGTTATAATCCCTATTACATCTACAGACAAAAAAATACTGTCGGAAATCTTGAAAATGTCGGCTATGCGAAAAAGGGAAGCGTGGGTTATTACAATGTTCTTATGATGGAAGAGCTTCATTCTGTTTTCGCAGTAGGCGCGGGAGCTGTTACAAAGCTTGTGCGCATGGGAGATGACGGCAAAAAGTATATAGAGCGGATGTTTGAGCCAAAATATCCTTATGAATATCTTTCGGAAGACAGGGCGGCGCAAATGGCGGAGAAAATTCGCCGTATCGACGAATTTTTCGGTATATAGCGTTCTCCTCACTTTCCGTGTTCCCGGTGAAAGGAATTTATGCAGTTGACTGAACTTAACAAAATTTTTAATAACGACGGGGAAAAGCGTTCCTTTGTTGAGGAATGCGAGCACCGTTTTGAAAAGCGCCTTAGTGAGGTCTGCCGTGAAATAATCGAGGACGGCGCAAAAATAATTGCGCTGTCGGGCCCATCTTGCTCCGGCAAGACCACTACTGCGGCAAAGCTTACCGAGGCACTTTGCGAGAACGGATGCGAGGTGCATCTTATCTCAATTGACAACTTCTTTCGTGAGCGCGACACGCTTGACAGAGAGGCTATTATGAAAAACGGGTCTATTGACTACGATTCTGTAAATGCCATAGACCTTGAGCTTCTTTCGGAGCGTGCGGCGTCCATAATCGCAGGACGTCCCACAGAGCTTCCCATATACGATTTTACTCTCGGAAAATGCACCGGCTATGAGAGGGTAGACCCAAACGACCACTCGGTGTTTATTTTCGAGGGCATACAGGCAATATATCCTGAGGTTACGGCACTGTTTGGCGATAGATACAAATCCGTATACATCAGCGTTGAGGACGATCTTTCTGTGAACGGCGTTTATTTCAGAGCACGTGAGCTGAGACTTCTAAGACGGCTCATAAGGGACTATAAATTCCGCGGCGCTGCCCCTGAATTTACTCTGTTTCTCTGGCGATCCGTTGCCGCAAACGAGGATACCTCAATTCTTCCGTATGCAGACAGCGCGGATATAAAGATCAACTCATTTATGGCATACGAAGCCTTTCTTATGAGTGGGGTTATACCGGAACTGCTTTTGGCAGTTCCTGAAAACAACGCGTATTTCCCAAAAGCCTATGAGCTTTCAAAAAGGCTTTCGGGGCTTCCCGAAATTCCTGTATCCATGATTCCGGGCGGCTCTCTTATGAGGGAATTTATCGGTTAGGGCAATGTTTTAAAGTTATTTTGCAAGGAGGAGCTTGCTCCTCCTTGCAAATTGTGAAAGGACAACCGTCATGACAAAAGCAAAATATGCCGATTATCTTGAATCGGCGCAGTATATAAATAACATTATTAAAGAAACACCGGATATCGCCGTTATCCTCGGTTCGGGTCTTGGAGAGTTCGCAGAAAAACTCTCCGATACCGTCATAATCCCCTACCGCGATATTCCCCATTTTCCCACCTCTACCGTGTCGTATCAAAAAGGTGAGCTTGTTTTCGGCAAGCTCACTTATGAAAACGGTACAGAAAAGCGTGTGCTTGCCATGAACGGTCGATTCCACTACTACGAGGGCTGGGAGATGTGGCAGACCGCATATCCTGTTGGTGTATTCAAGCTTCTCGGCGTAGAAAAGATGATAATTACCAATGCCGCCGGAGGAATCGGATACAATGATACCCGCGAGCTTGTGCCGGGCGATCTTGTGGCTGTTTGTGATCACATAAAGTTAGCTCCCGACTCGCCCATGCGCGGCGCAAACATCCGTGAGTTCGGAGCGCGATTTTTCGATATGCAGTCGGTTTACGATAAGGAACTTATAAAAATCGCCTGTGACTGTGCCGCAAAGCGCGGATTTGCGCTTAAAGAGGGCGTTTATGCATACATGGCAGGTCCGCAGTACGAGACGCCTGCGGAAATCAGAGCACTCAAGGTGCTTGGCGCAAATCTTGTGGGAATGTCAACTGCGGCTGAGGTTATTTTTGCGGCTCAGGTTGGTATAAAGGTGCTTTGCATATCCTGCGTGTCCAATATGGCGGCAGGTATTACGGGTGCGGCACTTACAGAAAGTGAAGTGCTTGACACGGCGGCGACGATATCCGAAAGATTCAAGCATTTGCTATCCGACGTTATAGAGCTTATTTGATTTTGGAGTGAACAATGAACTCTTTTTATATATTGGAGCGCGTGGGCGGTCTTGATATCGGAAGCTGTTCTGCCACGGTAGGGCGGATATCAAAGCTGCTTTCTTACCGCGGCTCATGCATATATTTCCCGTCTCCCGACAGAAACCGTGACAGGGTGCTCATGGCGATCGACGAGGGAGACGTACGCGAGAGTGAGACGGAGCATTTTCTGCGCACTCTTGCAGGTGAGATGTCTTTGTCTGTGCTTTTGCCGGACGAAACACCGGCTTTTTTTGGAAGTGACGACAGCGACACATCCTTTATTGACAGGCTTCCTGCACCCGATGACGAATGTTTGCCAATAAAGCTTGTGTTCAGAATAAGCGATATTACCGCGAAAAGTATCACAGAACGCATAATTGAATATATGGAAGAAAACGGCTACGATGCCGAGCGTGAGGCTGACGGATTCACCGTGTACCTCGGTGCAAATTCCTACCTTGACATTTTCTTCAGGCAAGGCGACGACATTATAAGCGGCGATATTGACTGTAGTTTTTCCGGTGCCGGAGTGTACGCCGAGGCGGCAAGACTTGCCGAGGGGTTGTCGCTGGTACTTCGAGGAAGCCTCGAATTTTTTGAAGCTCCGGGAATTACATATACCGAGGACAAGGATTTTGAATCCCTGCGGCTTGCTTTCTATCCCCTAATTGCCCAACAGCTTACGTTTGCCATAAACGATGACCGGGACGGCTTGCCGGCGTACATCGGCTGGGGTACGGACGCTTTTGAGCCGGAATTTATCCCCGGCACGTTAGTTTCTCCTTTCGGAAGATACAGTATAGAAAAGCTTCTTAGTGAAATAGAAACCTACGGCTTTTCCTATGTGTGTGACCGAAAATTCCTGTTCTGTAACACTCCCACCATTGGAGCGGATTCGCACATCAAAGAGGCGCTTAATTTAGTGTGGAACAGCATTATCGGTGCCGATAAAGATGTCTTTAATGTATCTGAGCTGTTTTCGGTAAGCGAATGCGAGGCACAGCTTGAGGCGGCACTTGATATGGGTGATACTGTTCCGTTCCCAAAGGATGTTTACAGGCGGCTTTGCCGTATCAACAAGCATCCTATGAAGGATTTTTCCGGAAATCCCGACCTTATTCTTGATTTTGAGCCGGGATATGCCCGTGGAGACGTGAGATACGGCTTCGGACACTATTTACGTAGATTCAAGCTCTCCGGCGCGCTTTCAAGAAGCGAGTTTTCCCACAGCGAGGACATACTGTTCTACGGCGATACACAGAGCGGATACAAGCTTGCCGTAAACATAAGCTACAACTATCACGGTGACGGCAGTGAATCCCCCCTCGGGCACAATTGGGTCAAGGCTGATGATTCGGAGATAGAGATTTTCGATATTGGAGGAAGCTCTCTTGTCCGCTTTGCAAGCGGCATAGGGGACGACGGTATGTACCGCGCCGAGGCGGAGGTATACATACTTGACGAGCTGTACCGATTTGCCATGGTCAGTGCCACTCCCGACGATGTGGCAGAGTTCAGGGAATCGATTAAATCCTCTATAAGTGTTGAGGATTGGTACGATGAGGTCATAAAGGAAGAATGTCCCGACCCTCATGCTCCGGGTGCTACATTCTGTTCATCGGGGATAACGCCCCCATGCCGTGCGTTTATGCTCCCGTTTCCGCCACATCCGGAATTTATGGCACGTGATGCCCTTGATATTTCGCGTATGTCAGATATTCTGGCAGGCATCTCAGGCGAGACAAGCTCTGATGAGGGGCTGATGATCCAAAATCTCATAAACGGAATTGTAAGTGGGCTTCAAGCTGAAACGGCGGAGGATGAAAATCAGGATGAGGGCAGTGAATCGGAATAAAAACGCCGACCTTTGAATATAAAATATTCATGAATAATCAATACAAGGGAAGTAAAGTAAATGGCAAAATACGAAAGAGAAATAAAGGCAAGAGGCTCTACGCTTGCAAGCTATCTTGATGAGGGCATAAGGGCAAGCGGACTGTCGGTAGAGCTTGTGGATTCCTCGGCACAGCGCATGGGAGACGTTACAGTGCGGCTGTTTGTGTATGATAAATACTATATGAGAACCTCAAGCCGCGCCGCGCTCACCGTACAGATCATCGCAAACGGCGAATCCTGCTACGTTACCGCAATCGGAGCAGGCGGCGGAAACGGAAGCTTTTTAAGCTTTTCCTACGGTGCGGAGGAAGATTTCGTATCTGTAGTGGAAAGCCTTCTTGACGACTACCGAGAAGAAAAAAGATAAACAAGCATACAGAGATACTCTGAAAGGAAGTTTATAAAAATGAAAATACTGTTTAAAAATGCGATTGTACTTACGCCTGACGGCTCTTACATCAATGATGCCTCGGTTGCAACCGACAACGAGAAAATCACCTATGTGGGCACTGATTATAAGGGCGACTGTGACCGCGTTATCGACTGCGGCGGAAAGCTTTTGACTCCCGCTTTTTACAATGCGCACTGCCATGCGGCAATGACCCTTTTCCGCGGTATCGGAGAGGACCTGCCGCTTCAGAGATGGCTTGAGGAAAAAATATATCCTGCCGAGGACAGACTTACCCCCGAATCCGTGCGCGTAGGCTCTGAGCTTGCTATTGCCGAGATGATACGCGGCGGCGTGGTTTCCTTCTCGGATATGTATTTCTTCTGCGACGAGACCGCCAAAGCGGTGCTTGATCTTGGCGTTAAGGCGAATATAGGCCGCTGTCTTGTTGCCTTTTCCGACGATGCCACAATAAAGGGAGATACTCGCTTTGAGGAGGCTGTACGCCTTGCCGACGAGTTTCACGGTGCAGGTGACGGACGTGTCCGCATAGATATGTCCGTGCACGCCGAGTACACCACAAGAGAGCGTTATCTTCGCGAGGTTGCGGAGTACACCCACTCCCGCGACCTTGGTATGCAGGTGCACGTTTCGGAGACAAAGAGCGAGCATGAAGCCTGCATGGAGCGTCATGGCGGCAAGACCCCTGTTAAGTATCTTACAGACTGCGGAATTCTTGTTCCCTCAAAGACTGCCACCGCTGCGGCGGCTCACTGCGTGTGGGTCACTGAATCTGACATGGCGTTAATGGCGGAAAACAAGGTTACGGCGGTGCACAATCCCGTCAGCAATCTGAAATTGGCAAGCGGTGTTGCGCCCGTTCGCGCAATGCTTGATAACGGCGTAAATGTTGCCCTCGGTACAGACGGAGCGGCTTCCAACAATGCTTTGTCCGTGCTCCGTGAGCTTCAGTGCGCGGCACTCATTCACAAGGGCGTAAATTATAAGGCGGATATCATTAAAACAGCCGATATCTGCAAAATGGCATGGGAAGCAGGTGCCGCGGCACAGGCAAGATACGACTGCGGCAGAATCGAGGTTGGCGCAAGAGCTGATATTATCCTTATTGACCTTGATTCGCTCAACAACATCCCCATGTACGACCCCTATTCATCCGTAGCGTTCTCCGCAAATGAGCGAGACGTATATCTCACCATGTGCGACGGAAAAATACTTTTTGAGAACGGAGAATTTAAAACCGTAGACGTTGAAAAGCTTCGCTGTAATGCAAAGCATATTATCGCGCATTATTTTGACTGATTCCGACACTCCGTCGGATAAGCCTTACTGCGCGCCGACGGGAGTGCGGTTATTTGAAAAAAATATTCAAAACGGACAGGGTATCACGGGGCGTGATACTTATGACCGTATCAAATCTTACTGTAAAGGCGGCAGGACTCTTATTTAAGATTCCGCTGACCGCCCTTATAGGTGAGACGGGTATGGGTTACTTCAACAGTGCCTACACCCTTTTTACCTGGCTTTATATGCTGTCGGCGGCAGGGCTTCCTGCGGCGGCGTCCATGCTTATTGCAAGGATTCCCGACAGCCGTCGCCGCGACGGTGCCATGCGCGTGTTTACAACGTCCCTTGGGATATTCACGGCTGTGGGACTTTTTGGATGCGCCGTTCTCATATTCGCTTCCGGTGCTATTGCACACGTCATGCGTGTGGAAGCATCAGCTCCTGCAATAGCCGCTATTGCGCCAACGCTGTTTTTTGTGTGTCAGTCGGCGGCACTGAGAGGGTATTTTCAAGGCTTCGGCGACCTGCGGCCCCATTCCGTGTCTCAGATAGCGGAAGCTTTAGGCAAAGCGGCACTTGGTACGGCACTGGCGTATCACGCCATAAGGAATGGCAGAAGTATATCCGAAGCGGCGGCATATGCGGCGGCAGGTATAACCGTGGGTGTTGCCGCAGGTATGATTATTCTTTATTTGTACTTCATTTTTGCGAAAAAACAGACGGACGAGCGCGACAGGACACCACGGCTTACCGTGGCATCAAGGCTTATCAGGGCGGCGTTTCCCATAACCCTGTCATCCTCTGTCATGAGCCTTGCAAATCTCATTGATTCGCTTATTATGACCCGTGCGCTCCATGCATCGGGTATGTCGCAGGCGGAGACTGCGGCGGTGTGGGGCAACTATTCATCCCTCGCCGTGCCGATGTTCAATCTGCCGCCGGTTTTGACTATGCCCATAGCATACGCTCTGCTTCCGGCACTGTCCGGCGAAATTGCTCTTGGCAACAGGGAAAAGGCGATAAAGCTTACAAAGGATGCGGCAAGCGCAACAGCGGTGCTTGCAGTTCCGTGCGCAGTTGGACTTGCCGCCATGTCCGGACCTATACTCTCACTGCTTTTTGCCGATGATGTGGCAGAAAGAGGCGCTGTGATGCTGACGCTACTTGCACCCTCGTCAATGCTTCTTTGCGTGCTGGGACTCACAAATACCGTGCTCCAAGCCTGCGGCAGAGAAAGAGTGCCGCTGTACGCCATGCTGTGCGGTGCGGCGGTGAAGCTTTCCTCCACATGGCTGCTCACCCCCATCATAGGTAAGTTTGCAACGCCCCTGTCAACATTTCTGTGCTATCTTACAGCCACGGTCATCTCAGCCGCCGCTATCGGTGCGCTGACACCGCTCTCCGGTGCTGTGGGACTGCCTTTATACATAAAGCCGCTTGTGATGTCCATGCTGTCTGTGACGGCGGCTGTGTTTGTATATCCGATCGCCGGCACGCTTGTTTCTGTTGGAATCGCCGCGGCAGGATATTTCGGGCTTATGGCTATATCGGAGGGAAAGTCGCTTCACGGCATATTACATAAATCGAAAGGAAGTTCATAAGTCTGAAAAAATGGATCATTTTTCAGGCTTTAACCATTAGAAAGGACGTTTACAATAATGAAAGAACGAATAGAAGCTCTTAAGGCTAAATCAAGCTATACCGTTTCCGATCTTCGCGAGATCATGGAGGTGCTTCGCGCTCCCGACGGATGCCCTTGGGACCGCGAGCAGGATCACAAATCCATACGCCGCAATCTTATTGAGGAGACCTATGAGGTGGTGGAGGCTATAGATACCGACAACAAGGATCTACTTTGCGAGGAGCTTGGCGATCTTATGCTTCAGGTGGTGTTCCACGCCCGTATTTCCGAGGAGGCAGGGGATTTTGACCTTGACTCGGTGGCGGACGGAGTTTGCAAAAAGCTCATACTCCGTCATCCCCACATTTTTGCCGATGTTAAGGCGGACACCTCGGAGGAGGTGCTCAAAAATTGGGATAAGATAAAGGTGGTAGAGAAGCATCAGAAGTCAGACCGCGAGGTGCTTGACTCTGTGTCTCACTCTCTGCCGTCCCTTATCCGTGCGGACAAGCTTTGCGGCAAGGCGGATAAGCTTGGCTACAGTGTGCCCGAAAACGATATCCTAAGTCAACTTGCGGCTGATGCAAACGATAAGGAAAAGTTTATGGGTGAGCTGCTTTTTTCCGCTGTAAAGCTGGCACGCGAGCTTGGAATCGACAGCGAAAAGGCACTTGCGGATGCCTGTGACTGCCTTGTTGAGACAGCTTCCGATGTAAAAAACGAACAATAATTTCCAATATATTCCACAGAATGGGCAAAAAATCAAAAAAATACCGAAAATAAGGCACTTTTTTGAAACTTTTTTCAAAAAAGGTATTGTAAAATAATGAATTTAATGTTATAATTGAATATACCGAGTTATATACGGTATATTAAGTATTACGAAAGGACATAAACCAATGAACAAGACAACTCTTATCGAAAAAGTAACCAAGGACACAGGTCTCAAGAGAAAAGATGTTGAGGCTGTAGTAAACGCTGCATTCGCAGGTATCGAGGATGCTATCCTCGCAGGCGAAAAGGTTCAGATCGTAGGCTTCGGTACATTCGAGGTTAAGGATCGTCCTGCAAGAACAGGTATCAATCCCGCAACTCGCGAAACTATCAAGATCGCGGCTTCCAAGCGCCTTGCATTTACTTCCGGCAAGACCCTCAAGGCTAAGCTCAACGACAAATAATCGAAAGCTTTTTAATGAGGCTTGACAAGTTTCTTAAGGTGTCCCGCCTTATAAAAAGGCGTACGGTCGCCAATGAAGCCTGCGATTCGGAGCACGTTTCGGTAAACAACCGACCTGCAAAAGCGTCATATGACGTTAAGGTAGGGGATGTTATCGAAATAACCTTCGGTCAGCGCACAACGAAGATCAAGGTTCTTGATGTGCGCGAGTTTACAGCAAAGGCTGACGCGGCTTCAATGTACGAAGTTATTTCGTGATGTATATCTGCAGCTCCTCTGCCATATATATGGTTACAGATACATAACCATTATTGGCAGAGGTGTTTCGGATGAATGAGCAAATAATCACAATGGGAACGGCTCGGCAGATGATACATATCTCCGACCGTAAAAATCTTACTATTACCGGTGTTGAAGATGTACAGAGCTTTAACGAAACCGGTATTATACTAATGACATGTCTCGGCATGCTTGCCGTTGACGGCGTGGGACTCCGCATAACCCATCTTTCAAGAGAAAGCGGAGAAATGTATATTGAGGGCGAGATCGGCGGCGTGGTCTTTTTTGATCCTGCTGAGCCGAAGAAAAAAAGGGGCTTCTTTAAGTAATGGAAATGGCTCTTGATGCTCTCGGATATGATATGGAAAAGCAGCTTTGGCTGCTTCTTTACTCTCTGATACTCGGCGCGGCTCTTGGTGCTGTCTTTGACATTCTTCGTATCTCACGGACATTTTTGTCTGTGAAAACAGAAAACCGTGCCATAAAAAATGTCTCAGATACCTTTATTTTTGCGGTATCGTTTATTGAGGACATACTGTTTTTTACGGTATCGGCAACAACACTTGTGCTGTTTTGCTTTCAGGCAAACAGAGGCAGAGCAAGAGGATTCATTCTTTTTGGAACTGCGGTGGGATTTTTTCTCTATATGCAGACAATAGGCAGGCTTACAAGGCTTGTATCCGAAGCGTTGGCACGCTTTATGTGGGCGGTTATCGGATTTACCTTAAAAAGAGTGATAATGCCAATAGCGAGAGTTATTTCGCGGCTGGCAGGATTTGTTTACAAAAAAACACTTGGACGCGCCGCAGGTGCGGTGCGGGGGAAAGTTCGCTCCATAAGTGCTTTATACAGACAGAAACGTAAGGCACGGCTGGAAGCGAGAAGAGCTTCCAAAACGAAAGGAATACGGGATGAACCAGGTACGATTATCAATACCGGTAAAGCTCGCAATACTCCTCGCGTTCTTGTTTATGATAATTACACTTGTAAGCGTCCAAATACGCTACAACAGTCTGGAAGAGGAGCGGGAAAAGTTAACTGAGCGCATCGACGATGTGCAGGGAAATATTGATGAGCTTCAGAATAAACTTGATACTCCCTTTGACGAGGAGTATATAATTGCGCTTGCCAAGGAAAAATTAGGATACTGCTTGCCGGATGAGATCATTTTTTACAATGATCTTATAAACTGAGGCGCGTGAAAAATAGAAAATAACGTTTAATACTTTATATATAAGGAGCAGCAATGCTTATAAAAAACATCACAATTGAGACAATGTCCGCCGCGAATAAAATCCGCGGCGGTTGGATTTTGGTGGAAAACGGGAAAATATCTGCCGTTGGCGAGGGGGATTTGCCAAAGTTTGACGGCGAGGTGTACGACGGCGAGGGACTCACCGCTTACCCCGGATTTATTGATGCCCACACACATCTCGGCATAGTTGAGGATGCCCTTGATTTTGAGGGCGACGACTGCAACGAGGACAGCGATCCCGCAACGCCTCAGCTCAGAGCACTTGACGGAATCAATCCACAGGACAGATGCTTTGCCGAGGCACGTGCCGCAGGTGTTACCACTGTGGCTGTTGCGCCCGGAAGCGCAAATCCAATCGGCGGTCAGATATGCGTTATAAAAACCGCAGGGAATCGGGTTGACCGCATGATTGTAAAATCTCCTGCGGCAATAAAATTTGCCCTTGGTGAGAATCCCAAGAGCACATACCATCAAAAGAATCTGTCACCTGTTACAAGAATGGCAACTGCGGCTATCATGCGCGAGACTCTCGCCAAAGCCGCACGTTATATGGAAGAGCTTGACCGCTCGGCATCCGACGAGGAGATAGATCCGCCCGAATACGATATTAAGAACGAATCCCTTATCCCTCTGCTTCGCGGCGAGATTACCGCGCAGTTTCATGCCCATCGTGCGGACGATATCTGCACCGCCATGCGCATTGCCGAGGAGTTTTCGCTGAAGTATGCCATAATCCACGGAACCGAGGGACATTTGATCGCCGACGAGCTTCGGGGCGTGTCCGTTATCGCAGGACCGAATCTGTGCGACCGCTCAAAGCCTGAGCTTCGCAATCAGACTTTCGACAACCCTTGTGCACTGTCTGCGGCAGGGGCGATGACGGCTCTTACCACCGATCATCCGGTAAGCCCTCTCAATTATCTCACCCTTTGTGCCGCCATGGCAAAGAAGCACGGAATGACGCGTGGGGCGGCACTTGAAGCTATAACCGTAAATCCTGCGCGCATACTTGGTATTGAGGACCGTGTCGGCAGTATCGAAGTCGGAAAGGATGCCGATATTGTGCTTGTCAGCGGAGATATACTCTCCCTTGACCACACCGTTGAGGCTGTATTTATAAACGGAGTTAAAGTAAACTGATGTCAAAGAAAGCAAAAATTGCGCTTTTCGTGCTCCTTGGAGTTCTCGTTGCCGCCATTATCTCTGCGGCGGCACTTATCATCCATGATACGGTGAGTACGCGCGCCCACGTTATATCGGAGCTTGAAAAGAAGAACGACGAGCTTGCTAAAAGCAGTGAGAGGCTGGAAATGAGCCTTTCACAGCTCGAAAATGAAAAGAAACGGCTTGAAATTGAGGTGGCGGAGCTTGAGGCAAAATTGTCCAATGCCGGTGAGAGCTTTGCTGCGGAAATATCGGGTCTTAGGGCCGATATAGAGGCAAAAATGGCAGAAATCGCCGCTCTTGAAACGGATATTGCCAAATACCGCACAGTATTTAATATAGACGTGCGAGCACAGGCACAGCTTATTGACGAAATCGTTTCCTACATTGAAACCGCTTGTCCCTATGTGCGTGTGTTTACTCCTGACCCGGAATTTCCGGATGATCCCGAAAAGATGACGGAGAGCTGGCGGCTTCTTTCCGAGCTTGTGGCAGAGGAGCAGGCAAAGCTTGAGGAGGGTGCGGAGCTGTTCACCGAAGAGGAGCTTGCAATGTCAGGACTCAGTGCAGAGGAGCTTACAACAGCACGACTCCGTGAGCTTGTTCTGGCACGGGAGGATGTAAAATACCCCTCGGTGAGCATTTATTACGAGGACCTTGCAACGGGATATCATTTTGATTACAACGCAGATGTTCCGTACAATTCCGCAAGCGTTATAAAAGCACCGTACTTACTTTCCTTGCTTAAAGCGGTATCTGAGGAGGAAAAAGCGTATCTCGATGCGCTTTCCGAAAAAGGCGAAGTGCCGGAAATGATTGATGACGACGGCGACGGAACTCCCGACAGAGCTAAGATAGAGTACAGTGATCCCACTCTTGATCTTTATGAAAAGGTGATATACACCAAAGCTGAAATGTACAAGGATGGCTCGGGTAAGATACAGGAAATGGAGGACGGAACCGAATTTTCCTATCTTGATTTTGTCAAGTACACACTTGAATACAGCGACAATGTTGCATATCAGGCACTGAGAAAACGCTTCGGATTCTCTAAAATGTCCGCTCTTGCTTACAAGCTTGGTGTGAACATTCAGTCAAACTCCATGAGTGCAAGAGGTGCCGGCAAGCTGTTCTCGGAGATATACAAATTCACCGAGGAGGATGAGACTTACGGCAAGATCATGGCTGAGTCCATGAAAAAGGCAAACCATACGGTAATTATCCCCTTTGGCGTTTCGCCTGACAAGGCACTTCACAAGTACGGCTGGGACGAGGATTCTTACCATGATGCGGCGGTGGTACTCAGTGGAGATAAGCCCTATGTCCTTGCGGTGTTCTCCGATCTTGACAAGGGCGGAAACGAAATAAATCTGTATCTTCGCGAGATCGTGAAGATGATACATAAGCTCCACAGGGGCTTCTATAATAGTTAAATGATAACAAAAAACGGAATTTCGAAGTATCTTCGCGAGGATGTTTCTGTCCTCGTGTATGATGAGCTGGTCTCCACAAATCTTACAGCAAGAGATTTGGCGGAGGAGTCAAATAAAGATACGCTTATCGCGGCGCACAGACAGACAGGCGGACGGGGAAGAATGGGGCGAAGCTTTTTCTCTCCATCGGGAGGACTTTATATGTCACTGCTTCTTCACCCGACGATGCCTTCCCACAAGGCAACAGGACTCACCGCGGCGGCGGCTGTAGCAACGGCAAGAGCCATTGACAGAGTGTCCGGAAAGAAAAGCGAGATCAAGTGGGTAAACGACATATACCTTGATAACCGAAAGGTCTGCGGAATACTTGCGGAAGCGCAGATAAAAGATGACGGTTTTATGAAATACGTGGTAGTCGGAATAGGCATAAATCTTACAGTGCCGCGAGGCGGTTTCCCGGCAGACATTGCCGGCCGCGCAGGAGCATTGTTTGACGGTGATATGCCGCAGGATGCGGACAACCGCATTGCGGCAGAGATAGTTAATGAGCTGCTGCCCATGTACCGCGGTGGACTGCTTGTTTCGGACTATCTTGACGAGTACAGAAAGCGATCCAACATTATCGGTCGCGATGTGGACGTTATGCGCATTGTGGACGGAGAATCACGTCCTGCCAAGGCGGTTGCTATTGACGATGTATGCAGGCTTGTTGTGCGCTATCCGGACGGAGTAGTGGAAGCACTCGGAAGCGGCGAGGTAAGCGTGCGCGGAAGATAGTGTGTAGAATATGCAAAAAGAACGGTGGGAGCTTGCTCCCACCGTGTTTTGCTATGTCTATCTTTAAAACGGTAGGGGAGACCCCTCCCCTACAGGCGTTTTATCAACGGTTTCACCGTAGGGGAGGCATTTCGCCTCCCGCAGCCTGTTATACCTATATCTTCTTTAATTTCGCATATGTCGCCATAAGCTTCTTTGTTCCAACGGTGTCGAATATTATCTCATACATAACATCCGCGCCCATAGGCTTTACGGATATTATTTCACCCTCGCCGAAATTGTAGTGCTTTACGCGGTCGCCTACCTCAAACTGCTCGCTTGATTCGCTTCTTCCGATGTCGCTGGCAAGTGCCGCTTTTTTGAAGAATTCCTGGGAGATCACAGGCTTTTTCTTCTGCGTTGTCGGCTCTCCGTCCGGCTTTGGAATGTATCCGAGGTCAACAAGCTCGGAGGGGATCTCGTCAATGAAGCGTGAGCGAGGATTGAACTGAGTTTTACCGAATATAAGACGCTCGCGGACGTGTACGCAGTACAGGCGTTCCTTGGCGCGTGTGATGCCTACATAGGCAAGCCTGCGCTCTTCTTCAAGCTCCTCGGGGTCTATTGCGGATTGTATGCTTGGGAAGATGCCGTCCTCAAATCCGGGGAGAAATACCACGGGGAATTCAAGTCCTTTGGCACTGTGGATGGTCATGAGCACCACAGCATCGGCATCCTCGTCGTAGTTGTCGATATCGCTGACAAGTGCCACATCTTCAAGGAAGCCTTCAAGTGACGGTTCCGGCGTCTCGGATTCGTAGGAAACGGCGTTGGAGATAAGCTCGCCGATGTTGGCAATGCGCTCCGCACCCTCGATTCCCGAAAGCTTCAGCATTTCCTCGTATCCTGTGCGCTCGTAAACAAGACGTATCAGCTCGGATACGGACAGCTCCTCTGCGGATGTGCGAAGCTCGCGTATAAGCTTGACAAAATCCGTAAGTCTCGGTGCGCTTTTTGAAAGCGCGGTATAGGAGTAAGCGGTTTCCATTATCTCGAATGGACTCTTGCCCTCAGCCGCGGCAATGCCGAATACGGCATCAATGGTGGTGTCGCCTATCTTGCGCTTTGGCTCATTTATGATACGGCGCAGGCGCACGTTGTCATTGGGGTTTTTGAGCACGCACAGATAAGCGATGATGTCCTTTATCTCCTTGCGCTCATAGAAGCGCACGCCGCCTAAGATGCGGTAGGGAAGTCCGCTCTTGGCAAAGTAATTTTCAAGGCTGTTGGACTGTGCGTTTATGCGGTACAGCACCGCAAAATCGCTGTATTTCCGCTTTTCGCGTGTAACACCGTCGATTATCTTGTTGATGATGTATTTTGCTTCTTCGTTCTGATTCTGTAGCTTCTTGACGCGTATTTTATCGCCCTCGCCACGGTCACACCAAAGCTCCTTGCCGCGTCTGCCGAAGTTGTGCTTTATAACCGCATTTGCGGCTGTAAGTATATTCTGCGTGGAGCGGTAATTCTGTTCAAGCTTTATTATTTTTGCACCCTCGAACACCTTGTCAAAGCTGAGTATGTTTTCGATAGTTGCGCCGCGGAAACGGTAGATGGACTGATCGTCGTCGCCAACGACCATTATGTTGTTGTACCGTCCCGAAAGCAGGCGTACAAGCTCAAGCTGTGCACGGTTGGTGTCCTGATACTCGTCGACGCATACATAGCGGAAGCGGTTCTGACAGTAGCTTCGCGCTTCCTCGCATTCACGGAGCAGGCGGACGGTCTGCACAATGATATCGTCAAAATCAACTGCCATTGCTTCCTTAAGCCTGCGCTCATAAAGACGGAATACTTCGGCTATCTTTTGCAGACGGAAATCCGAGCCTGCCTCGATTTCAAAATCCTCGGCACTCATAAGGCGGTCCTTGGCGCGGGATATGGCGGTCATGGTGGCACGGACAGGGAACATCTTGTCGTCAATGCCAAGGTCCTTCTGGCAGGATGTTACAAGACGCTTCTGATCATCGCTGTCGTATATGGAAAAATCTCTCGCATATCCGATGGCCTCACCGAATCGGCGGAGCAGGCGGACACAGATGGAGTGGAACGTTCCTGCCCACACCTCTTTTGCCATGCTTTCGTCGCCAAGCACCTTGGCAATGCGCTCTTTCATCTCGTTTGCGGCTTTGTTTGTAAAGGTTATGGAAAGTATCTGCCAAGGGGCTGCGGCATCCTCTGCATACTCAGTGAGCACTTCCGCTATTTCAGGTTCGGATAGCTCCAATGCCGATTCTAATTTTTCGGCATCCGTCTCGGTTAAATTTTCAGGCAGTGTCTCGGATAAATAGGCATTGCCGTATTTTATAATATGTGCGATACGGTTTACAAGAACCGTAGTCTTTCCGCTTCCTGCGCCTGCGAGTATCAAAAGCGGTCCGTCAACAGTAAAAACCGCCTCACGCTGGCGTTCATTTAGTGCCGCATACAGCTTGTCAAACAGCGCTCTTTTTGCTGTTATGATACGGCGGCAAAGTTCCTTGTTCATGTCGTCCTCCACTTGGAAAAGTTGCCTTGAAACCTTGTTTCAGAGCAGATATTTACACATAATATTATACTACACTTTTTTGTTTTTTTCAAGAAGCAAAACAGATTTTTAATAAATTTATCACAATTTGACTTGATATGTTCACTATTCTGTGCTACAATTGACACACAGATAAAAATAATATCAGGAGAGTAAAAGTGAACAGGTTTCCGGAAACAATAATTGAGATTTACGATGAAGAGCAGATATACAATGTGCTTGCTCCCGTTCAGTTCAAACCGAAGAACGCGGTTTATATCGGAACAAGAAAATTAAAGAACAAAAAGCTTAAGAATAACATAATTTCCTGTCTTCGCGCAATGTCACTTGACACAAGATGCTTCTTTTATTCTACGGATATGCTTAGCATTGATGCGGTAATCGCGGAGCTTGAAAATATAATTGCAACCTTCGGTGACTGTGCCATTGATCTTACAGGCGGAAGCGAGGTAGCACTTGTTGCTGTGGGAATGATTGCAAAAGAGAAGAATATCCCTCTCTTCAGATATGACCGCTTCACCTGCAGCTACAAAAACATCTATAACTGTGAGGCGGCGGACAATGTAAAAGCTGAGCCTGCGTTTAATATAGATGCAATTCTTGCGCTTTCCGGCGGTGCTATGAAGTCTCACGGTCATCTGGCCATTGACACGCTTGACTCTGAGACTGAGCGTGATATCTTCCGTGTGTGGAGCATATATAAAAACAATCACCGGGGCTGGCACAGGTCGGTGTCCTACCTCCAGCAGATTTCAAAGGACCTTGAGGGGCGAGAGCTTCATGTGGATGCCGGTGCCGTGGTATACGGAAATGCCAAAATAAGCGGAGCTGACAGTGAGGTAATGACCGCGCTCTGCGAAGCCGGCATAATAAGAAACTATAAAAACGACGGCAAGCGAATATCCTTTGATTACAAAAACGAGCTTATGCGGAGCTGTCTTATTGATATTGGAATTTGCCTTGAGCTGTATGTGTTTGCCGCGGCAAAAAGCATGGGGATATACAGTGATGTGCAGATAAGCGTTGTTGTTGATTGGGACGGAATCCTTGACGCACGAATAAACACCATAAACGAGATAGATGTGGTTCTGGTACACGGCTTTGTGCCAATATTCATCTCCTGCAAGTCGGGAACTGTCAATGTTACGACTCTCAATGAAATAAAGACTCTCGCAAAGCAGTTCGGCGGCGAATACGCACGTCCCGTGCTCGTAACAATGTCCGACATCAAAAATCGCGACAGATTTTTGGCACAGCGCGCCGCAGATATGGGCGTTGAGATAATCGACCGCGCCGACCTTATAAACGAGCGGCTTTCAAAGCGGCTTTATACAGTATCACGGGTTTAAAGCAAAAAAATCCGCCGATTTTTAGAAAAAATCGGAACTAAAAAAGGCAAATTAACGTCTAATAATAAAAATCATGCAGTTGTGAGGAAAATATGAAAACAAAGGCAGCAGTACCACCGAAAATCAAAGAAAAAACAGGCAGACTGTCGCGCATAAAACAAAATGAGCGGCGTCTTGTCAATCTTTTTATTGTACCGTCTGCTGTCGGTATGCTGATATTCTACATACTGCCGTTTTTTGTTATAATTTTTCAGTCACTTGTAAACAATCCCGTAAAAAAAGAATTTGTATTCCTTGAAAATTACACAAAGCTTCTCGAAAATACCGCTTTTCGTCAGGCGGCGTGGAATACTGTGAAATTTTCGCTTACCGCCGTGCCGCTTGCAGTTGTGCTGTCCCTTGTGCTTGCTATAGTTCTGCTTCGTGATCTTCCGGGAAAAAGCAAGCTTCGCACGATTTTTCTCTCGCCTATGATGGTGCCCGTTGCGTCCATTATCCTTATATGGCAGGTGGTGTTCCACTATAACGGTGTGGCAAACGAGCTTGTGATGCTTTTGGGCGGAAGTGCCGTGGATTGGCTGAAATCCGATTATTCTCAGCTTGTGGTGGTACTGCTGTTTTTATGGAAGAACCTCGGATACAATATGATACTTTTCATGTCGGCACTGTCGGCAGTGCCGGTGGATGTTCTTGAGGTTGCCACACTTGAGGGTGCTTCAAGGCGGCAGATATTCTTTAGAATCAAGCTTCGCTACCTTTCCTCAACCATTCTTTTTGTGACGCTGATGTCGCTTATAAATTCCTTCAAGATATTCCGTGAGGTGTATCTGCTAACAGGAAACTACCCCTACGATTCGCTGTATATGCTTCAGCATTTCATGAATAACGTATTCAGAACCCTTGACTATCAGAAGCTGTCGGCGGCGGCTATACTCATGGCGATTGTTATGGCGGTAATCATCGGATTTTTGTTTTTTGCCGACAACAAGGTTGAGGAGGATATCGAAGAATGAAAAAAAAGAAAATCGGTGCTCTCCGAAAAAGGCTTCTTATGTATCTCACCTTCATACTTGTTCTGGCGGCGGCTGTGGTGTTCTTAATGCCAACAGTGCTTACCATTACAAATTCCTTTATGTCAACTACCGAAATTTCCGCAAACTACGGACAGATATTCGAAAATTCCACAGGCGACAAAAAGACATACATATCGGAAAAGGTGAATCTTAAGTTTATCCCCGACTTTGTGAGCTTTTCGCAGTATAAGACCGCATTTATCACAAGTCCGGCATATCTTCTTAAATTCTGGAACTCGGTGATACTTACAGTGCCCATCGTGGCAGGACAGCTTGTCATGGCATCCGGCGCGGCGTACTGCTTTGCAAGAAACCGCTCGTGGACGGCAAACGCCATATTCTTCGTGTACATAATACTCATGCTGATGCCGTATCAGGTAACTCTTGTGCCAAACTTCATGGTGGCGGATTTCCTTAACCTTATCGACACAAGATGGTCAATAATCCTGCCGGGAATTTTCTCTCCCTTTGCGGTATTCATATTAACGAAATTCATGCGGCGAATACCAACCGCAATGATAGAAGCCGCAAAGCTTGACGGCGCGGGGGAATTTCAGATATTTTCACGCATCTTCATGCCGCTGTGTAAGGGAACGCTCTATTCGGTGGCGATACTCATTTTCATTGATTATTGGAATATGGTGGAACAGCCGCTTATCATGTTCAAGGCTACGGGAGACGAGCTTTATCCCCTTTCCGTGTTCCTGTCCCAGGTAAACACCAATGACGCGGGACTTGCCTTTGCGGTGGCGGTGGTTTATATGATACCGTCGCTTCTCATATTCCTCTACAGCGAGGACTACCTTGTTGAGGGAATCGCCTATTCGGGCGGAATCAAGGGTTAAAATCTACTATATACAGGAGAATTAAATATGGATACATCCGCAAAACGCCGCGGCATTATTAAGAATGCACTTATAGTGTTTCTGGTTATAATGCTTATTCTTACATTCTTTTCAAACACCATAATGAATGCATCGCTTCCCGAGGTAGCGGCGCAGTATGCAATGAGCGGCAGTATTACCGCTAAAATAAGAACAAACGCCACTGTAAAGGCAAACTCCGTTACCGCCGTGAAGATTGAAGAATCACGCAAGGTGAAAGCTGTTGCCGTAAAAGAGGGACAGGACGTGCAGATAGGCGACGTGCTCTTTTACCTTGACGACGCGGAGTCGGCAGAGCTTAAGGGGGCAAAGGAGACTCTGGCTTCACTTGAACGCCAATACGAGCTGAAGCTTCTTAAGCTTGACACGGACTACTATTCCGAGGAGCTTGCTATTGTGAAGAAGCAGAAGGAGCTTGCCGATGCGAAGGCTGTGCTTGCTTCGCTAAGCGGTGACGGTGGCTCTATATCAGCACTGAGAGCGCAAATTGACGAAGTAAAAGCACTCCGCCAGGAGCTTTCAAAGACTATCGCCGCATATGAAAAAGAGATAAACAAGCTTGCCGGCGGTGCGGCTGACACATCGCTTACAGGCGAGGCGACCTCTGTACGCCTTGCGGCGGCAAAGACACGCTTTGACACCGCTGAATCCCGCTATATGAAAGCGGAGATTGACATAAAGGCGGCAGAGAATTTACTGAAATCCGCCGAAAAGGAAGCGGAGAGTGCCAAGGAGCATTACGATTCCATCGTTGGCGGTGCTTCGTCTGACTACGATTCGCTCCGCGAGCAAATTGCCGCTCTTGAAAAAGAGATGCGCCGCGCCGAGGAGGACTATGAAATAGCATACTCAAAGCTTGGCGACGGACTTGCCGAGCTTAAAGAGGCGTGGGATGATGCCGAGGACTATTACAGCGAGGTAAGAGCTGACTACAGAAACGGTGATGAAGGAATCACCGCAGAGGACGTGAGCGCGGCAAAGGCTGCCGCCGATGCTGCCGAAGAAGCATATAAATCCAAGAGAAACGCAGTTTCGGAGCAGAGAGCGTCAATGAAGCTTACATATGACCGTGAGGTTGAAGATGATACCGCACGCCTTGACAAGCTTCGTACACAGCTTTCGGCACTGAACGGTGCCGAAGAGGCAAAATCGGCACTTGATGCCGCTGAGAAAAAGGTGAAATCGGCAAAGGATGCCCTTGAAGCTTTAAATGAAAAATTCCCCGAAACCACGGAGGAATATACGGAAGCCAAGGGCGAATACGAGTCACTCACAAAGCTCTCGCAAATGGAGGCTCACGAGGTGACACTTGAGGGCTTACTTTCACAGGATGAGGAATACGCCGACAGGATAGCCGAGCTTGAAGAAGAAATGACGGAGCTTGGCGGAAATACTGACAAAAAGACTCAGGAGACGCTTGTTGCGGCGCTCCAGAGTGAGCTTTCAACAATGCAGCATAATCTTGCACGCCGCCGCGAGGAGGATTCCATATCTGCGAAGCGTGAGGAGCTTGAGCTTTCCGACCTGCTTGCAGATATCGAGGAGCAGAGAGCACTTGTTGAAAAATACAAGGCAAATTCCACCGATGCAAAGATTGTCGCCGAAACGGCAGGACAGATTTCCTCGCTTAGTATAAGTAACGGTATGGAGACCTCAATGGGTCAGACGCTTTGTGAGATAGTGGTGACGGAGCTTGGATATTCCTGCGAAATAACACTTTCGGCAGAGCAGGCTAAGCGTGTGCGCATGGGCGACACCGTTGAGGTGACAAACTCATGGTGGTCCAAGACCACGGGCGTTATTGCGGCAATCAGAAACGACCCCAAGAATCCCGGCTCACAGAAGATAGCCACAATCGACCTTTCCGGTGACGTGGCGGTAGGTCAGAATCTTTCGCTTACAATCGGTGAGAGGGGGCAGGATTACGATGCCATAGTTCCAAATTCCGCAATCCGCGAGGATAATAACGGCAAGTTCGTTCTTGTGGTTGAGGCAAAGTCAAGCCCTCTCGGAAACCGCTATATCGCCAGAAGATATGATGTTGAGGTGCTGGCAAGCGACGACACCAACACTGCCGTTGCGGGACTTCTCGGAAGTGAATTTATAATCACCACCTCATCCGCTCCCATAACAAACGGAAATCAGGTGCGGCTGGTTGAAAACTGATATGAAAAGATTTCAGATAACTGCCATAATAACGGCGGTGCTGTGCCTTGTGAGCATTCTTGTATCGTCGCTTATTATTGGCGCGATGTCAAGGCGTCTTCTTAGTGAGACTGCCCACGAGAGATGGTCGGGAGACGGAACTGCCTATGCACAGCTTTCGGCTTTTATCTCCCCCGAAGCCGGACTTACAAGGGAAGATGTGGAGTACAGCTTAAAGGACTCTCTTGACAGAGCACTTGTGGATGCCTCAATTGCCCCTGCAAATGAATCGGCGCGTATTTTTGCGCTGGGCTTTGGAGCTGAGGGAAGTGGGGTAGTCTCAAGAACAGGCGAGTACGGAAAAGTAATAAAGAACGGTACTTCTGCCGTAATATCCGCCTGCGGCGGCGACTTCTTTCTGTTTCATCCGCAAAAAATGCTGTCGGGACACTACTTTTCCACAACCGATGTACTTAATGACTGCATAATCATCGACAACGACCTTGCGTGGCAGATGTTCGGTTCGAGCGATGTTGTAGGAATGTCAATTCGTATAAACGGTAAGGAATGCTTTGTGTCGGGCGTATGCGAGAGCGGTGGGGACGGCGAATATTCCGAGTTTTACGGAGATATACCGAGAGTTTTTGTGCCGTACAGTCTTGCTGAAGAATTACTTGGAAATGTTCCCGTTGAGACGGTGGAAGTGACTCTTCCAAGTCCCATCGGCGGTTTTGCCATGAAGATGTTTTCGGAGAATCTTCGTGTTGACGAAGGACTTTGTGAATTTAAAGAGAACAGCGAGAGATTTACTGACAAATATCTGCGAGATCGCCTTCTTGGAATCTCTGACCGAGGAGTTCGCACAAAGCCTATTGCATATCCGTATTTTGAAAATACCGCAGTAAAACTGTCGGATGCGGCGGCAGGCGTGTATATTTTTAAGATAGTTCCCATAGTAATACTTGTGCTGATATTAACCGTGGAGGTCGTGATACTGTATATAAAGCGGCGTGTGCTTATTTCTGCCGCCGCATCTGCGGTAAAGCGTACCGCACGTGATATCCGCCAAAACAGAAGAAGCAGAAAACAAAAAAACATCATCAAAGGAGAAGATAACGTATGAAAAGAAAACTTGCCCTGATACTTACGGTTTGCATGACGCTTGGAATGCTCATGCTGCCTTCCTGCGGCGAAGCTGAGGCGACCAAGCCTACCAACGTGTTCCGTACAACGGAAATTGAGCTTCCCGATGAGCTTGACGATCCAAACGTCAGCTTTGATCAGGCGGTGGCTGTATCCGATACACTGTATACTATGGCACATTCTTACGATACAGAGAACTACACTCCAAAGTGCAGTCTTGTTTCTCTGAGCCTTTCTGACGGTACGGTTAAGGACATCGTTCCGATTGAAATAAAGCAGGACGAGAACGGCGGCGAAAATCTTATGAATTATGCCGTGGCAGATGACGGCACTGCGTATTTTATGTTTGAAAAATACAGCTTTACCGACAATATGTACACGCAGTCCTTCGAGCTTCGCATTATGCGTGACGGGGAGTTTTCAACCCTTGATGTGGATCTTGAAACCGAGGACGGATACGGATTTTACGCAAATTCCATGATTCCGCTTGCAGACGGTGGGCTTCTGCTCGTTTCATGGAACGGTATGCGTATAGTTGCGCCCGACGGCACTGTAAAGGCAGTTGAGGGAATAAATCCCGACGAAGCCAATATAGAGAGAGCCTTTATTATTGACGGTAAAATATATGTTTCCATGTACAATTACAGCGAGAATAACTACGGCAGTGTTATATCCGAATTTGACCCTGCAAACGGCACTTTCGGTGAAAGTCTTGATATAAACCAAAATCACGCGTACAATATGATTTTTGGACCGGGATATGACTACTATTATAGCGACAGAAACTCTCTTTGGGGCGTTGATTTTGAAACCGGCGAGATGACCGAGGTTGTAAACTTCATAAATTCCGATATAAACGGAAACGATGTGCAGAATATCGTGGCGATGTCATCTGACAGATTCCTTATTACTGTACGCAACCAAAATCTTACAACAGGTATGAGCCAAGTGGAATTTGCATTTATCGACCGTGTGCCCGACGATGAGGTTGTACCGAAGAAAATGCTCCGTCTTGCTGTAAATTATTCTTCCTACGATCTGCGTTCCCGCGTAATCGACTTTAACAAGAAAAACGACACATACCGCATAACAATCGACGATTATTCACGCTTCAACACCGACGGAAACTACAGTGCAGGTGTTGAAAAGCTAAATTCCGATATCATTTCGGGAAATGTTCCGGATATCTTTATGGTAGACGATCAGACTCCATATGATATCTACGCCGCTAAGGGAATATTTGCCGATCTCTACGAGCTTATAGATGCGGACGAGAGCTTTGACCGCTCACAGTATCTTGAAAACGTATTTAAGGCGTACGAATATAACGGGGAGCTTCTTACTCTTATTCCATCCTTTACAATTGAAACATATGCGGCTAAAAAAGAGCTTCTTGGCGGTATCAAAGGTTGGAATTTCAAGGAATTTGCAGAATTTGCGGCGGCTCATCCCGATATACGTATGTTCGACTACGATTACAACCGCCAGAACTTCGTATATTTGTTTATGGAGTTCGCACGTGCGCAGTTTATTGATAACGAAACGGGAGTATGCAGCTTCGATTCCCTCGAATTCCGTGAGCTTCTCACCTTTGCGGCATCTCTCCCTGAAACGGATTTCTGGAGCAGTATTGATATGGAGGATCAGAACAGCAGTGAGTTCTGGCAGGAATATGACAACCGTTTCAAGGATGGCAGAGTGCTTCTTTCTACCGCGTACATCAGCGACTTTGAATACGGTATAAAGAATCTTCTTAACTACACCTTCGGCGCGGATATCGAGTTTGTGGGATTCCCTGTATCCGAGGGCAACGGAGCACTTATAAGCGCCTATACCGAATACGCAATATCTGCTGATTCCGACTTTAAGGATGGCGCGTGGGAGTTCATTAAAACCTTTATATCCGAAGAAGCACAGATGCCTGTATTCAACGAGGAATACAAGTATTGGAACTACCCTGCGGGAAATCTCCCCGTCTACAAGCCGGCACTTGAAAAAATGGCTGAGATCGCCATGACTCCCCGCGAGGATGAAAACGGCGGCATGATAATCGGCGGCGGTATAGCCACACTTCCTGCAATACCAAGAGCGGAACTTACAGTAACAGCTTCCGCAGAAACCGAATCGCCCGAGGCGGTTATTTATGAATCCGCAGAGGAAGAAATCCTGTCGGATGATACTGAAGATATCGAAGATACGGAGGATGTTGTGGAGGTCGTGCCCGAAATCATGACACCGGATATTGCCATTGACTCGGTTATCGGAATGGCTCCTCCATACACCGGAGTCGTTGATCCTTACTCCGTGCCTCTTACCGAGGAGCAGGTAGAAACGCTTATGAATCTCATCACGGAAACCACCCATATCCGACGCTACGATGAGGAGCTTAACAACATTGTAAGCGAGGAGCTTGAACCGTACTTTAGCGGTACGCAGACTCTTGATGCTACGGTTTCCTATATTCAGGACCGCGTATCAAAATACATAAACGAATCAAGATAAAACGAAACGGGAGGGGAAACCCTCCCGTTGTTCTATCACCAAAATACGGAGCGGCACATATTCTGTATCAAGGGAAATATCCCTCGGAAAGGATGATACTCTTGCAGAAATATTTTGCCGCCGCAAATACAGGCAGAGGTTTTGTCGGTTGGTTTGATGATATATTCAATCCACGCTGTTTTGAGCGCACCTACATAATCAAGGGTGGAAGCGGAACGGGAAAAAGTACGCTTATGAAAAAAATCGCAAAGTGTGCCGAGGAGCGCTCGTATGAATGCGAATATTTTTACTGCTCCTCCGATCCTTTGAGTCTTGACGGTATAATCGTCCACAAAAAAGACGGCAGCAGTTTTGCCATGCTTGACGGCACAGCACCGCATACTACAGATCCCAAATATCCGGGTGCCGCAGACGAAATAATAAATCTTGGCGAATATTGGTGTGCCGATCTCCTTCGTGCTCAGAGGGATGAGATCGTTTCGCTGTGCGATAAAAAATCGCGGCTGTATGCCGCGGCATATTCGGATTTTTCTGCCGCCGGCACACTTCTTGGATACATCAAAAACGAGGTGCAGAGCGCACTTATGAAGGATAAGCTTGATGCGGCGTCAATGCGGCTTCTTACAAAGCGTATGCACGAGTGCCGCATAAAAAAGGGGAAGAGCGTACGAAGAATACGCAGTCTGTCCGCGCTTTCCTGTCGCGGAGAGGTAGCTTTCGACAGCTTTTCCGATGTCAAGGTTGTATTATCGGCTGTGGATGTGTCGGGGAGCGTTCCGTTTTTGTTTGATTCACTCATAGAGTGTGCCAATAAGTTAGGACTTTCCTATGACCGCGCGCCAATGCCGCTTATTCCCGAGCTTACCGAGGCTATCCGCTTCCCGGAGCTTTCCATGTCAGTTATAAGTACATCTGACAGAACGGATACTCGGCTTATAAATATGAGCCGATTTGTTGACCGTGAAAAGCTTGCACTGTGTGACCGTCCGCGTATGAGGCTTATAAAGAAAGCCGCCTCGGAGCTTAAAGAATCGGGACTCTCAAAGCTTGCCGCGGCAAAAGAGTGCCATGACAATGTTGAGCGTATTTACATTGGTGCTATGGATTTTACACGGCTTGAAGCCGCCGGTGAGCGTATTATCGAGCGTGTGTTTATGTGATAAAAAAAGCGAAATGGCATCCTTGCGATGCCATTTCGTTCTTTTCCTTTCTTCGTTCTTTCTTTGCATTAACGAAGAAATATTCAAAAAGCCGTATGTGGGGGCGACGTGCGCCCCAAATATTGGCATTTTTGCAAATTAAAGAGCCGCGGTCATAATCTCAAAGGCTTCCTTTACGTCATCCTTGAAATCTTCGAACTTCGATTCAAGAGAGAATGCGCCTTCGTAGCCCATACGCTTGAACATATCAAAATATTCCTTCACAAGATGCTCGTCGACGCCCTTCTTGGGTGCGCGGCGTTCATTGATCGGAGAGCCGTAATGGGCGTGAACTATGTACTCGGTTCCGTAGGATTCAAGCTCCTCTATAGTATCACCGGCGAGAACTGCATGGTAAAAGTCAAGAAGAAGCTTAATGTTTGGAAGATTTACACGTCTGATAAGCTCCATTGCCTCCTTGCAGGAGTTGATGAAGTTGCATTCGTTCACATCAAGCTCCTCGATACCGATAACGAGACCGTATTCGGCGCATTTTGGGCTTATTACATCGGTGAGAAGTGCGCAGAAACG